>NZ_JAMYQT010000007.1:0-236627 GCF_040320985.1 Mesorhizobium sp. M0571 | reverse complement strand
CGGGCCAGCCGCGAGACCCGTCTCCGACACGAATGCCGACATTGGATAAGCCTAGCTCCTGCAGGAGAGCCTCCGCACGGCTTGCGAATTCCTCGATGATTTCTACGCTCCAAACTTGCCCGGCGAGCTGCGCGAGGATTGCGGTTTGATAGCCTAGGCCAGTGCCGATCTCGAGCACTACCTCGTGCGGTTGCAGCGCGAGGAGATCGGTCATGAGAGCGACGATGAATGGCTGCGAGACGGTTTTATCGAAGCCGATCGGCAGCGGCATGTCCTGGTAGGCATAAGGTGCAACCGAGGCTGGCACGAAGAGATGCCGCGGCACTCGCCGCATCGCTGCCATCACCCGCTCATCGAGCGCCGCCTTGCCGAGTTCTTCGCTTGCAAGGTCGGTATGGATTGCAATCATCTCGACCATGTGCCTGCGTAGGACCGCGAGGTGCTCTTCGTTCATTGGCTTCATGACGGTGGGGCGCTCCTCAACCAGTCTTGGGGCGGGTTGTACCGCCCTGCTATTTCGTCGCCGTCCTTGGTGCTCTCCCGTTCCTCGCACCGGGGGGTGGAACGGCGTGCGCATCAGAAGCTCGCCAGCCAGGCGACAACATCGATATAGCGGATCGCCAGCCAGTTGAGCACCAATAGGCCGAAGGCCAAAACGACGCCGAACCCTGCGCTGTCGCTCACCGGCTCCATCCCGTGCTGATCGTGCGTGATCTGGTGATTGACGATGACCGAAACTGGGCGAGCCAGCAGCGCTATTCGCGCTGCAGGCGAGGCGAGGGCGAACGCCGGCACAGCCGGCGCGGCGCTTCCGTTGCATTTACGCCGCCTCCGGACCGTCACTACGGCGCTGTTTGGATGCGCGTTCCGGCCTCCGCTTCCGCCGAGGCCGGTTCGGATCATGAAGCAATGTCTGGAAAAGCTGCGTTCACCGGAAGGCCGGGGGCCGGTGGCGATTCCGAACCAGAAGATCACGCCGCCGCCGCGTGCTACGATGAAACGTTCGATGGAAGCGACGATCCATCATTTCAAACTTTACACGGAAGGGCATCACGTGCCCGCCGGTGAGGTTTATGCCGCTGTCGAGGCGCCTAAGGGCGAGTTCGGCGTTTATCTGGTTTCGGATGGAGGCAATGTTCCGTATCAGTGCAAGATCCGCGCACCCTACTTCGCCCATCTGCAGGCAATGGATTTCTTGTGTCGGGGCCACATGATCGCCGATGTCTCCGCGATCATTGGTTCGCTCGACATCGTGTTCGGAGAGATCGATCGTTAAGCCAAGTTGCACATCTCGGCTGCTGGAAGATAGGCCTACAATCGCAGGATCATCCGTGGTTTATCGAAGTCGCGCACAAAAAAATGCCCCGCCGGTGGGTCTCTCTGGCCTGCTGCCGGTTCAGTGGACAGGCAGCAGGCCAAGTTGACCCTACCCAGGCGTAAGGGAATGACGAACCCGAAAAAGAACGGCTCGCCCTTTCACAAGGCGGCCGTTCGTTCGCTTTTACAGAAGTACGAAAACGCCGCTCGACCGGAAGCGAGCGGCGTTTATCAAGTGTGGCGTCCTGACCCTAGACGAAACCCCGATTGGTCGGGGCCGCCGGACTCGAACCGACGTTTCCAGCTTGTTCGCTATCAACTTTAGATGGTGTTCTCCCGTCGTCCTTGCAAGCGCCATCGGCGCGGCTTGCAGAGTGTGGAAGGCTAGACGCGAGCCAAACGCTGCCCAGCCGTGGAACCAACATTTCGCGCATATGTATGATAGATACCGGGCGGCCCCCGCCGCGTCCGGTGGCCACGAACCCGCTTTCAAACATCCCCTCTGGAAAGCGGTTTTTTTGTGCCTTCCCAGCGAACGGATTCACCAATGCCGGTGACAGGCCTGCACATAATGACTCGCTAATGGGTTGTCGAAAGCGCACAGTCCTAATGTCGCTGGCCACTGAACGGGCGCGGGCGCTTGAGAGCGTAGATCGTACTCCCGCTCTATGGGAGTTATGTGATGGAAAACGACAGCCGCTCAGACGGATTTATCTCCTCTCACGACTTTGACATTCTGTGCGACGCCTTCAAGGCTTCGGTCGAGGAAGGACGGGTAACCAAAGCGCACAGGATTCAGCACGCCAAGGATCTGGTGCGCGAACTCACCGGCCAAGAGAACGCCGACAAACACCTGATTAGCCGGATGATGCGGGGTTGCCACGCTACCCAGCCGTAAGGGAATGGCGGGGCTACTTGGGTTTGGTAGGCCGCTTCCGTTCCTTCGCATCTTCAACGCCTCGGCAGAGCCGGACGGGTCATGGACGATCTATCATGTCTTCACCGGGGCACCGGCAGATATGGGAAGCCGATCCATGGCTGGGCTCAGCAAAACAGATGCCACTACCAGAATGATAATTCTGAACGCGCACAATGCGAAGAGACGCAAGGCCGCGAGCCTGCAACAGACGTTCGCTACGCGGTTCTTGACGGCTTGAGGTATGTTCAACCTTGGCGCTGACTTTTCCGAACCGAAGCCGCAGCTACGACGAGGCCGGACAATACCTCCATTTTCTCGGCTACGATGGCATGTTTGAAATGCCGTTCTTGATTGAGATTGAAGCGCTCGCGAACGCAAAACCGGAAGCAGCCACAGCCGAAGCGGGTTATTTGGCGACCTTCGATGCATCACGGGACTCCATTCGTGATGTCGCGCGGAAAGTTTCCTCCCACGGCCGCAAGAACGTGTACCAGCCCAGAAGACCTCGACGCTTCGAACGGCGGACGAGCAAAGCGTTCCCCGTAAGGGATCGGCTTATCCCTGCGACCGCGGAGTTGTGCGGTTTCGGCATGGTTGGGGACTACGTCCTTGTCCCCGTCGATTAGAGGATTATCCTTGACACGTTTGGGCGAGGCGATCGCCCATGGAGGTTGTCATGGCAGACGACAAGTCAAAGCGTGGTCCGCAAGACAGAGCACGGGTCGACGGTGGTGAAGACTATGAAGTCGGGTACCTCATGAAGAAGCACCATCTCGAACGGGCTGATGCCCTCAGGCTGGTAAAAAAGTATGGAAACAACCGCGCAAAGATCGAAGAGGAACTCTTTGCCCGAAAGGTTTGATCGCGTATTGCCGTGAGGCTGGCATAGAGCCAAGCACGCCTGAGTGTGACCAGGCTGCAGGCATAATCATGGCGCTTTTCAGCAACGGCATCGGCACTGCTGACGAATTGAAGGCAGCGCTCCAGTTCCGTTTGGAGAGTGAGTTGCGACGGTACGGTCAACGCCTATCCCGCCTAGCTGAGAACCGCTCTAGATCGTAATTGTACATCGAATTCCAAGTGGAGGTCGCGTTAGGTGCAAAACGCGAGCCCTCTGAAAAAAACCATTGTCCAATTAAGGCAGTGGGTTTGGAGGCTGTATGAAAGGGGTCGTTGTTTGGCGCTATTTCACGGGCATGCCGTGTCAGATGCACGCGGACCTCCGGGGAGTAACATGCTGCTGAGGCTGCACCGGATCGACAAATTCTACCCCACTGGCGAGGGGCCGTTGCATGTTCTGCACGGGATCGATCTTTCGCTGGAGGCGGGCAAGAGCCTTGCGCTGACCGGCGAGTCTGGCAGCGGCAAGAGCACGCTTTTGCACCTCGTTGCAGGGCTCGACAGCCCCGATGCGGGAGAAATCCACCTTGGCGGTACCAATATTGTGGGGCTGAACGATACGGCCCTTGCCGCCCTACGGCGGCGAACAGTCGGACTTGTGTTCCAGCAGTTCAACCTGATCCCTTCGCTTAATGTGGCAGCCAACCTTGCCTTTCAGGCTCGACTTGCCGGCCGTCCTGATCCGGTGTGGCTGAAGGTCCTTGCTGAACGGCTGGGCCTGGCCAAGGTCCTAACGCGCTACCCTGAACAACTGTCGACCGGCCAGCAACAGCGGGTGGCGATCGGCCGGACCTTGGCCGCCCGGCCCCGGCTGGTTCTGGCTGATGAGCCCACGGGCAATCTGGATGAGGCAACAGGGGACGCTGTACTCGATCTTATGCTGTCACTGGTGGCTGAAACGGGTGCCGCCCTGTTAATGGTCACCCATTCCAACCGTCTGGCAAACCGGCTGAACGCCCGCGTTCACCTGCACGCGGGCCGGCTGGCGTGATGGTGTGGACCGGGCTGACAGCGCTCTTGTCTCACTGGCGCAGGCGACCTGTCCAACTGGCGATGCTGCTTTTGGGGCTATCGTTGGCAACGGCGCTGTGGTCAGCGATTCAGGCGATCAACGGTGAGGCGCGGGCGAGCTATGACCGTGCAGCGGCGATCCTTGGGCAGGACCGGATCGCGCAACTGGTGCGTGAGGACGGGGCCCGGATTGATCAACAGGTGTTTGTGAGACTGCGGCGCGCAGGCTGGCTGGTTTCGCCGGTGATTGAAGGTGAAATGCGGTTTGGGGACGTGCGGTTGCGCGTCCTTGGCATTGACCCACTGACTTTGCCGCCGCAGGCGCAGCAGGTGGATGTTGCGGCGGGTGACGAGCTATTGCCGTTCATCACGGCGCCCGGTGTGCTCTATGCAGCTCCGGAAACCGCGGCACGACTAACCGAGCAAGCAACACCTCCCGTGCGCGTGGCCGAGGGTTTGCCGCCTGGCACAGTCCTCACCGACATCGGGCAGGCGCAGGTCCTGCTTGGGGCAAAGGACAAGATCTCTCGTCTTTTGCTCTGGCCGGACCAACCGATTGGCCGCCCCCCTCTAAAGGTGACAGTTCCCGGCCTGACCGTGCGCGAGCCGAGCGAAACGGGGGATCTTGCCAGGCTGACCGACAGTTTTCACCTGAACCTGACGGCTTTCGGTTTTCTTGCCTTTGCGGTGGGGCTCTTCATCGTGCATTCCGCCATCGGTCTGGCTTTTGAACAGCGCCGCCAGGTATTTCGCACGCTGCGCGCACTGGGCTTGCCGACCCGCGTGCTGGTCCTTTTGCTGATCGCCGAGCTGCTGATCTTCGCCCTCCTCGCGGGGCTGGTGGGCGTGGCACTTGGCTATGTAGTCGCCTCGGCCCTTTTGCCCGACGTCGCCGCCACCCTGCGCGGGCTTTACGGGGCCGATGTGCCGGGAACGCTGTCGATTCGCCCCGCAGTGTGGGCAGCGGGGCTGGCCATCGCGGTAATCGGCACGCTGGTGGCGGCCGCACAAAGCCTCTGGCGCCTATGGCACCTGCCACTGCTTGCACCGGCCCAGCCTCGAGCCTGGGCGCGGGCTTCGGAGCGGGCACTGCGCGCGCAAGGCGTGACGGCGATGGTGCTCCTGTTGGCGGCGGCGGGAATTGCACAGTTCGGATCCGGCCTCGAGGCGGGCTTTGCGCTTCTGGCGGTACTGCTGTTGGGGGCGGCACTGGCGCTGCCGCTCGTGCTGACGGGGATATTGCACCTTGGCGACCGCTTGGCGCGTGGACCACTGGCCGAATGGTTTTGGGCCGACACGCGTCAGCAGCTTCCCGGCCTGTCTTTGGCGCTAATGGCACTGCTGCTTGCGCTGGCTGCCAATGTGGGCGTCAGCACGATGGTGTCGAGCTTTCGGCTGACCTTCATCGGCTGGCTCGATCAGCGTCTCGCCTCAGAACTTTACGTGACCGCCCGCACCGAAGCAGAGGCCACGGCGATACACGACTGGCTGGTTCAGCGCAGCGACGCCGTCCTGCCGATCTGGAGCATTGAGGGCCGAGTCGCAGGCCAGCCCGCGGCAATATACGGCGTGGCCGATCATGCCACCTATCGCGACAACTGGCCGATCCTGTCTGCAGTGCCGGAGGTGTGGGACCGGATCGCCAAAGGCGAGGGCGCCCTGATCAACGAACAACTGGCGCGGCGCCAAGGGCTGGGCCTGGGGGACCAGATCACGCTGCCCGGTGGCTGGCGGGCCAGCATCGTCGGCGTTTATGCCGACTATGGCAACCCGATCGGCCAGGTGATCATCGGGATCGACACACTGGTCCGGCACTACCCTGACGTCTCCCGCCTGCGCTATGCCATTCGGATTGCCCCCGGCAAGGCCGAAGCACTGGCTAGGGGTTTGCGGGCGGAATTCGGGCTGCCCGCGCAGAACGTGATTGACCAGGCCGGGATCAAGGTCTTTTCGCTCGAAGTGTTTGAGCGCACATTCAACGTGACAGCCGCGCTGAATGTGCTGACGCTGGGAGTCGCGGGGCTGGCGATGTTTGCGAGCCTCATGACCCTGTCGGGGATGCGCCTGCCGCAACTGGCGCCGGTCTGGGCCATGGGTCTGACCCGCCGCCACCTCGCATGGTTGGAGCTTTCGCGCGGCTTGCTGTTGGCAGCCTTGACCATGCTGGCCGCTGTGCCTGTAGGTATTGCGCTCGCCTTTGTTCTGCTGGCGGTGGTGAATGTCGAGGCTTTTGGCTGGCGTCTGCCGATGTACCTTTTTCCCGGTGACTGGGCGCGGCTGGCGGCGCTCGCGTTGCTGGCGGCCGGACTTGCAGCCGTCGTGCCTGCCTGGCGGCTGGCGCGTCTTTCGCCATCGGATTTGCTGAAGGTATTTGCACATGAGCGTTAGAGCATTGCTGATCTACCTGTGCTTGGCCGCACCTGCCTTTGGCCAGGGTTTTGCTGGGCTTGGCACAGAGGCTGACGGGTTTTCAGTGCCGCAGCCGGGGACTGCATTCAACTTTCCGGCAGACCACGGCCCGCACCCCGGTTACCGGATCGAATGGTGGTATTTGACGGCCAACCTGCAAGCTGCGGATGGAGCGGACTATGGCGTGCAATGGACTCTTTTCCGATCCGCCCTGGCCCCGGTGGAGCGGTCCGGCTGGTCCAGTCCGCAGCTTTGGATGGGCCATGCCGGGCTGACGACGCAAGCTCATCAATTCGTGGCCGAACGGCTGGCACGGGGCGGCATCGGCCAGGCGGGGGTTACGGCTGCGCCCTTTGCGGCCTGGATTGACAACTGGCAGATGGCAGGCCGGGCCCTGCCAGAGGCGGATGCGCTGTCGGCGCTCGATCTGCGTGCGGCGGGGCAGGCGTTTTCCTACGAACTGGCGCTGGACGCCAAAGGCCCTCTGGTGCCGCAGGGAGTGCAAGGCTATTCGGTGAAATCCGAGAAGGGGCAGGCGAGCTATTATTATTCGCAACCATTCTACCACGTGACCGGCACGCTGACCCTTCCGGCGGGCGTGATTGCGGTGACCGGTCAGGCGTGGTTGGACCACGAATGGTCCTCGCAGCCGCTGGCTGAGGATCAAACCGGTTGGGACTGGTTCTCCTTGCATTTCGACAGCGGCGAAAAGATGATGGGCTTTCGCCTGCGCGACGGAGGCGCGGGCTTTACATCGGCCACATGGATCAAGGCCGACGGCAGGCCGCAGCCGCAGGCCCCCGGCGCGCTAAGGGTGACGCCGCTCGAAACGGCGGCAGTCGCGGGACGTAGCGTGCCGATCCGCTGGAGGGTGCAATTGCCGGAAAAAGGGGTTGATGTGACCATCCGGACGCTAAACCCAGAAGCCTGGATGGACACACGCTTTCCCTATTGGGAAGGCCCGATCCGATTTGAGGGCACCCATGCCGGGCGCGGCTATCTCGAGATGACAGGCTATGAGTGACTGGAGGACGCTGCTCAATCGCGAGATCGCGACGGTTGGCGAATTGCCGAAAATGGAGAAGGTTAGTTTCCAGCGCCCTTCCCTCTACCACCCTCAAAGTCCAAACAATTCTCCGATACGCCCATGGGCTCCCGCAAGCCCAGCGTTTGCCGGATGTGCGGCCGAAAGCTGGGGAGTGCGAAAACGACGTTCTTCCCCAAACGGCTCTCTGAATGTCCATCATTCTCCGAAGCTGGGGAGTAGCTCCAAAAATCCCCAGGTTTTGACGACAGCAATATCAATGCTTTAGCGCCGGCTTGCTGCGGGCAGTTTTGCGTTTCGCTCGCCTGCCCAATGAAGACCACAACTATTCCAGAGCTCGCTAGGTATGGCTTGCGCCACGAACGACTTCCCATAAGGCCGACTGCACCACCGGAATTGACCCGCAGCAGACTGGCTGCGTTCGGTCCGTCGGTTCGTCCGTTTCACGGCGATTTTGTCAACCTACGCACCACCTAGGCGCGCCGCATCTTGATTACCTGCGACCCGACTTCTGGTTCGCTCGGCTGGAAAGTCCGCCATGTATGCGGCAGGTTCTGCTCCCAGCTGAAGAAGTCCTGCAGCAGCCAATTTCTTTCGGGCATGGCTATCTCCGACATTGGCGGGAGAACTCGGTTCCAATCCGGTTCGCCACTGGCCGACGCGAGCACTGCCTTCACCGAGGCCGGGAACGGTTTTCTCGAAAGAATGGAGTCACCGCCCAACAGCGCTGGTACCAGCTTGCGACGGTCGAACGCGGTCGGCGCGTCGAACATTGCCCGCATCAGCCGCGGCATGGCGTTGCCAAGGCCGCAGATCGTGCCGCGCGCGCCGGCTGCCAGCGCCTGCGGCAGATGGATTTCCGAGCCTGTATAGATCGAAAGATGCGAGAAGCGGCGGATCAGCGCCTCGGTGAAATCAAGGTCGCCACCACTGTCCTTCACGCCGGTGATGATACCTGGGTAGGCTTCCTCCAGCCGGCGGATGACACGTGGCGTCAGCGGGACGCCGCAAATATCTGGAAAATGATAGAGACAGAGCTTCAGGTCCGACCGCGCGACGCGGTCGATGATGGTCGCGTAGAAGCGGAAGGTGCCGTCCTCGGTAATGCCGCCGCGATAGACGCAGGGCGGCATCAGCAGGAGGCTGTCGACCTCGCGGTCGAGCGCATGATTTGCCAGCCGCACGACGTCCGGAATGGCCAGCGCGCCGACTGAGACAATGAGGCGGGATGGCGCCACGCCAGCCGCGATCACTCCGTCAAGTCCGTCCATCCGGTCTTCGGCGGAGAACTCCGTGCCTTCGCCGGTCGTGCCGAAAAGCGCAACGCCATCGCAGCCGGCGCCGAACAGCATGGCAAGGTGCGCGTTGAGTAGCCGGATATCGGGCTTGAGATCCACAGTCAACGGCGTCGCCGCTGCGACCATGAAGCAATCGGTCTTCGCCAGAGCCGGTGCTTGGGTGTTCATAACTGCGGTCACTCGCTTCGTTGAGAGCATGCTCCTAGCCTTGCAACAAATGATGATTGATTGCCTATTGTCAACATTCAGCTTGACGGTTTGTGACGACAATGAAAACATCTGCCTGTCAGGTCGCGCGCCGCCGCCCAAGGCGCCCAACAGCGACGCAGGAGGGGAAGAACATGAGCAAGCTAGAGCCTTCATTTCTTAATCGAGCCGTTGGCCGACGGACATTTGTTGCCGGCACCCTGGGCGTCCTGGCGGCGCCCTTCGTATCGCGCCTCGCTTTTGCGGCGGGCAAGGTCATACGTGCTTCCACGCCCGGTCCCGATACTGAATGGCAGTCGAAGGGCCTGCAGGCGTTCAAGGCGGAGCTCGACAAGTCGATGCCCGGCGCTTTCGATGTGCAGCTTCACTACAACGGCACGCTGTTCGCGCAGGGTACCGAAATCGAAGCAATGCAACGGGGCAACCTCGAAGTGGCGCTAACTTCGCCCTCCGATATCGCTGAATTGATTCCGGAATACTCAATCTTCACCACCGGATATCTTTTCCGCGACGCCAAGCACCTAGACTCCGTCTATGACGGCGACATTGGTAAGGAATTCAAGGAAAAGGTGGCAAGTGATCTCAAACTGCAGATCGTGAAGAGCCAATATCTCGGCACTCGTCACGTAATGCTGCGCGCTCCACGTACCGTCAACGTTCCCGCCGACCTCAAGGGTGTCAAGCTCAGAATGCCTGGCTCCGATGCCTGGCAGTTCCTTGGCAACGCGCTGGGTGCCAGTGCAACCCCGCTGGCATTCGAGGAGGTCTACCTTGCCATGCAGACCGGAACGATCGATGGGTTGGAAAATCCCCTGCCAGATGCAATTGCTTCCAAATTCTACGAAGTGACAAAGCAGGTCGTGCTCACGGGCCACCAGGTGGCAAACGTCTTCTTCACCATGCCAGCGGCTTTCTGGGCCGGTCTAAGCGCCGACGAACAGAAGGCAGTCATCGCCGCCGAGGATGCGGCCAAGAAGGTGAACGACGACGGGGTGATTGCCACCGAGAACGACGGCAAGGCATTCTTCGAGGCGCATGGAAACACGGTGACGACGCCTGATGTCGCTGCCTTCCGCAAGCATGTGCTCGACGCCTTCATCAATTCGGACTTCTCCAAGAATTGGCAGAAGGGAATGCTCGACCGTATCGGCGCCGCATAAGATCTGCTGATGCAGACCTTGGGTGTCTACTGGAAGCGATTGGCGGAGTCGGTGAGCGTCGTGGCCTTTGCCGTGATGTTCGCCGGCTTCGTAATCGGCATCGTCGCCCGCTACGTCTTCAATTCCCCGATCTCATGGACGAACGAACTTTGCGTCGTTGCCTATGTCTGGATCGTTTTCTGGACGAGCGATATCCTGATCAGAGAGCGGCAACATATCGTCTTCGATGTCGTTTACGGCCTGTTTCCGCCTCGGTCCCGCCGCGTGCTGGCAATGTTCGTGACGCTGTCGCTGGCGCTGGTGTTTCTTGCCGCCTTGCCGGGCACCGTCGAATACATCCTGTTTCTTCGCATCCGTCACTCGACCTTGCTGCATCTGCCCATGCAGTTCGTTTTTGGAAGTTTCCCGATCTTTCTCATTGCCGCGGTCGTCAGCGCGCTTCGGCGTCTTTGGCAATTGCTACGGCCCGGTTGGGAACAGCATATCTAGGAATTTTTCATGTCATTCGCCGTCGAGGTGATGTTCGTTCTGTTCTTTGTCTGGATGTTCGTCGGTATGCCTCTCGGGCACGCTATGCTGGCCTCCGGCATTGTCTACTTCGTCATCACCGGCCGCGACATGGGATTGGTGGCTAGCCAGAGCCTCAACGGCATCTATGGCAATTTTGTCATGCTGGCGGTGCCCTTGTTCATCTTCGCTGCCGAACTGATGAACGCCGGCAAAATGACTGATAAGATGTTCGGCTTTGCCAACCTGCTCGTCGGCCGGTTTCGCGGCGGACTGGCCCACGTCAACATCGTCGCGAGCGTGATCTTTGCCGGCATGAGCGGCAGCGCGCTGGCGGATGCCGCCGGGCCTGGCAAGATATCGATCGACATGATGATCAAGGCCGGCTACCGCCCCGGCTTTGCCGCAGCACTGACTGCGGCATCCTCGATCCTCGGGCCGATCATCCCGCCCTCCATCCCCATGGTGCTCTACGGCGTCGTTTCCAACACCTCCATCGGCTACCTTTTCATGGGAGGGGTCGGCCCCGGCATCTTTCTGGCTCTGGTGATGATGGCGGTGGTGGCCGTGCAGGCGCGGCTGCAGAATTTTCCCACACAACCGAAGCCGAACCGGGAGGAAGCCGTCGCCGTGACACGCGATGCCGCGCCGACTTTGCTGTTGCCGGTGATCTTGCTCGGCGGCATCTATTCGGGCGCCGTGACCCCTACCGAAGCGGCGGCTGTGGCCGCATTCTGCGCGCTGCTGCTGGCACTGTTCTGGTACCGCACCCTGTCTCCGAGGGTCCTGTTCAACGTCTTGATGGAATCCTCGCGATCGACTGCGATCGTCGCAATCACCATCGCTGGCGCGGTGTTGATGAACTACATTGTCGCCGCGGAGCAGATACCGGAGCAACTGGGCGTCTGGATTGCGTCGCTGGACCTCAGCGCTCCAATGTTCATGCTGTTGGTGACGATTTTGTTCCTCATCCTTGGGGCATTGCTCGACACGCTGCTGATGCTGCTGATCGTCATCCCGATCTTGATGCCGACGGTGCGCGAACTCGGCATTGATCCGGTCTATTTCGGTGTCGTCTCGACCGTGAACATGATGATCGGGTTGATTACGCCACCTATGGGACAACTGGTGTTCCTGATTTCGGGCATTACCGGCATCAAGGTCGCTGTGATTCTCGGAGAAGTGTGGGGGCTGCTTTTTATGCTGATTGTTGCCCTCTTCGTGCTGGTTTTCGTGCCGCAGATCACGCTCTGGTTGCCGATTGCCGCCGGCTATGTCCCTCAGGGAACATTTCATTGATGACGTTCAACACAGGATTTTCGCTATGCCGGCTATGAAGGAATTGGTGAAGGGCACCGACCGCTATCGCCACTACATCAATGGCGAATGGGTGGATTCCACCGTCAAGGAATGGATCGCCGTCGAGAACCCGGCGACGCAGGCGGTGATCGCCTCCGTACCGAAGGGCGGAGAGGACGATGCGGACCGGGCGCTCGTCGCGGCCCGGGCTGCCCAGCCAGGATGGGAGGCGTTGCCGCCGGCGGCGCGTGGCCAGTTGCTCAAGGATCTGGCGCGGCTGATCCTCGAGAACCGGGAACGCCTCGCACGCATCGTCGTTGCCGAGCAGGGCAAGCCCATCCAGGAAGCGCGCGGCGAGATTGAGGGTGCCGCGCTTTATCTCACCTATGCCGCCGAGGAGGCGCGCCGCATCACCGGCGACATCATCCCCTCTGACATGCCCGACGAACAGATCTGGATCCAGCGCGTCGCCCATGGGGTTGTGATCGGCCTGACCGCTTGGAACTATCCGGCCGCACTGATGTGCCGCAAGATGGGGCCTGCGCTGGTAGCGGGAAACACCATTGTCATCAAGTCGCATGAAGGCACACCGATCTCGGCGCTGGAGATCGCGCAGCTCTCCTCCCAGCTCGACTTCCCACCCGGCGTCATCAACGTGGTAAGCGGCACCGGCGAGGGCATTGGCGCGGCATTGGTGCGCCATCCCATCCCGCGTCTCATCACGCTTACCGGCAGCGTGCGCGCCGGCAAGGAGATCTTTCGCGCCGCCGCCGAGGGCCTGAAGCTGCTGCGGCTCGAACTCGGTGGCAAGGCGCCCTTCGTGGTGGCCGAGGATGCCGACATAGGCGCCGCGGTGCGTGCAGCGGTGCTGTCGCGTTTCGAGAATTGCGGCCAGATCTGCATCTGCAACGAACGCATGTATGTGCATCGGCGTGTCGCTGATGAGTTCCTGGAAAAGTTCACCCGTGCGGTGAAGGCATTGAAGGTCGGCGACCCGACAACCATGGTCGACATCGGTCCGAAGTTCAGTGGGATGGAGCTCGACAAGGTCGATCGCATGGTCGAGGCGGCGCGCGGGGCCGGGGCCGAAGTGCTAACAGGCGGGCGCCGTCTGACCGAGGGCGAGTTCGCGTGTGGCTATTGGTATGAGCCGACGGTGATGACCGTCACCGACAACCAGATGCGTATCATGCAGGACGAAGTGTTCGGTCCAGTCGTGCCGGTGATGACCGTCGGCGATTTCGACGAAGGCCTGCGGCTTGCCAATGAATCGAACTACGGCCTGTCGGCCTATGTCTTCACCAAGGATATGCGGCGGGTGATGCGGCTGGTGCGCGAGCTGAAGTTCGGCGAGATCTACGTAAATCGCCCAGGCGGCGATGCCGTTCATGCCCATCACGCCGGCATCCGCGACAGCGGCATTGGTGGCGAGGACGGCAAGTACGGGCTCGACGCCTATTTCCAGAAGAAGACCATCTACATCAACTACGCCTGAGATCTCTAGGGCACCCGCCATGCATTGAGGCACGGTTCTGCCGGCAAGGCATTGCGCCTTTGCCGGCAGAACCGTAAATCTGGCCGAAATGGCGCGGGCAGTGCGATGAGTTTTACTGAGGAATTGCAGCGGTTCGGGCTGCTGCTGCCGCAAGGCCACTCAACGGTGGTGCTGGCCGGCACGCCAGATGAGATCGGTCGACTTTACAAGACAATCGACACAGCTCTCAGGCAGCGTCCCACCTACCAGCTCGTGCTGGCAGCGGGGTCTGGGGAAGTTGCCGAATTGCGCCGGCGCTACCCGCATGAGCTCGTGCTCGCCTCGCCATATTCGGCAAGCACGAAGCGTTGGCGGAGGCGGCTGGATGCGGTTCTGGTTATCGGCCCAGCCGCGCTGGCCCGAGCGATCGGGACAGTGGCTTTTATCGACAGCAGCAAACCCATCACGTCTGACTCGCTGACAACATTGCTGCCGTCGCTCGACTTGCCGAAGAAGCCGCCCTTCAACGGCACGTTCCTGATCGACCTGTTCGGCGGCCATCGCCTCGCCTCGCTGGCGTACCTCAAGGCGCGGCTCGGCAACCCACGCACCATCATCTGCCTGGGTAACGGGCCGTCGTCGGAAGACCCGAGATTGGCGGATGTTGGCGACGCCACACTGTTTCGGGTCAACTGGAACTGGCGCCGGCGCGGCTGGCTGACAGCGCCAGACATCGTCTTCACCTCAGACCTTGACCCTCCTGGCTTCGGGCGTCGGCCCGTGATCGTGTTTCCGACGGCAGCTGTGGGCCGGCCAATCTTATTGCGTCATACAATGGCGATGCGCCCGCCATCAGCCGGCTATGTTTTCCTTGACGCTTTTGATCCGTCGCTGGCGGACCTTTCCGGGCCAGTGATCCCGACCAACGGCGCGCTGATGATTGCCGTTGCCGCCGCGCTCGACCCCGAGCGCATCGTGATCGCCGGAATGGACCTCTACCAGCACCCCGACGGACGCTATCCCGGCGACACGGGGGCACTCGGCGGTTATTCCCGCGAGCACAGCGCCGAGATCGATCTGAGCTTGATTCGCGCCGCTCTGTGCGGCTTTGCGGGAGAAACGACCATACTGAGCAACAATCTGCGCGCGGCCCTTGGGATGGCTGGTTAGCCGGCTTTCATGGAGCCGCTGGTGCTAGCGGCACCACGACGTTCAAGACACCTTTTCCCGAATGGGCTTGACGCTTCCGCCCTGCTTCAGCAACTTTGCCAGAAGCTTGACCTCGGCGTCGTTGTGATTGCGCGCGAGCTTTTCGGCCCGATCGGCGTCACGTGCGATCACCGCCTCGATCAGCGCCTTGTGTTCGGCAATCAGTTCCTCATAGTCGTTGGGCAGAAAGCCTGACTGCACCATATGAAACCGCACCTGCTGGACGATGAAGCGATGCTGTTCGGCCAGGCGCTCATGCCGGGCGAGTTCAATGATCGCCGCATGGAGATTGAAATCGATGCTCGTCGCATCCTGGAAGCGGCCTTCGCGGATAGCATGCAGCAGATCGTCGGCGATGCCGCGCAGGCGCGAGCCATCAGGCTCGGTGACGTTGGCCGCGGCAAGTCGCGCGCCCAGCCCTTCAAGCGCGCCACGCAGCGTGTAGATCTCCCAGGCGTCGACAGTCGAGGTGCCGGAAACTTCCCACCGGGTGAAGGCCACTTGCTGGACAAGCCCCTCATTGGCCAGCTGTGCCAGCGCCGAACGGACGGTTCCGCGACTGACCTCGAGCTCCTCGGAAAGCTGCGTTTCCAGCAGACGTTCGCCGGCTGGAAGCACGCCTTCCAATATATGCGAGCGTATCTGATCCGCAGCTCTGCGGTCGAGCAGCCGCTTTTCTGACTTGAGACTTGTAAGTTTTGTCATCAACCGACTCATGGCCACGGGTGCAACCTACATATTCCGGCGCTTGTGGCAGCGCAACAAGCATTGCTGACAATTAACGATCCCCATTAGCGCTCACAGACGTCATCACGCGATGCCCTCGGGGAATGGCCAAAAATTACGTTTGCTGATTGCTGACAATTAAGCAACACTGTGTTTGATTGCCACCGACAGGAGTTCGTGGATGGCCGAAGTGAAAAATGCGGTGCTGCAGCTCAAGCCGGGCGACGAAGTAGCGATTGCACTGCGCGACATCGTTGCCGGCGAGGCACTGGCGCCATTCAACGTGCAGGCCGCTGGCGACATTCCATTCGGCCACAAGGTCGCGCTTCGGCCGCTGGGAAATGGTGAAGTCATCCATCGTCTAGGCCAGCCAATCGGCCTTGTTATCAGCGCGGTTGCCGCCGGCTCGCATGTCCATCTCCACAACATGGGTTTCGAAGTGTCGATGGCCGGACATGCGATCGGAACGCGGCTGTCGAACGCGCCGTTCCGGGCGCCCTGGGATATTCCAACCTTCGACGGCTACTTGCGCCCCGACGGCAAGGTAGGCACGCGTAATTATGTGGGGGTGCTGACCTCGGTGAACTGCTCGGCGCTGGTTGCACGAATGATCGCGGATCATTTTCGCGATCCGAGGCAGCTGTTGCCCTATCCCGGCGTCGACGGCGTAGTGGCGCTGACGCACAAGTCCGGCTGCAGCGTTGCCGATGGTTCTATGTCGATGAAAATGTTGCGCCGGACCCTGGCCGGCTACGCGCAGCACCCCAACTTCTCCGGCGTGCTGCTCGTCGGACTTGGCTGCGAGGATAACCAGATCGATCAACTGATGGACGAGGAAGAGCTCGAACTCGGCGACGAGCTGGCCAAGCTGGTGATGCAGGAAACCGGCGGCACACGCTCCAGCATCGCGCGTGGCATCGAAATGGTCGAGGTGATGCTGGAAAAGGCGGCGACGAAACAGCGGCAGAAGATTCCGGCAAGCGAAATCATGGTTGGGCTGCAATGCGGCGGGTCGGACAGTTTTTCGGGGATTTCCGCCAATCCGGCGCTGGGTGCGGCTGTCGATCGCCTCGTCGCCTGCGGCGGCACGGCGATCCTGGCCGAGACGCCGGAAATCTACGGCGCCGAGAACCTGTTGCTCGAACGCGCCGTCAGCAACGAAGTTGGCGAGAGACTGATCGGCCTCCTCGAATGGTGGGACGATTACACCAGCAACGAGCCGCAGGGCTTCGACAACAATCCTTCGCCCGGTAACAAGGCGGGTGGGCTGACGACCATACTCGAGAAGTCGCTGGGCGCGGTGGCCAAGGGCGGCACCACCAACCTGGTCGAGGTCTATGGCTATGGGCAGCCGATCGACAAGCGCGGGCTGGTGTTCATGGACTCGCCCGGCTTCGACCCGATGTCGGCGACCGGCCAGGTGGCGAGCGGCGCCAATCTCATCGCCTTCACCACCGGGCGGGGTTCGTGCTTTGGTTGCCGGCCGGCGCCCTCGATCAAGCTTGCAACCAATTCCGAGATGTACGCACGCATGGAAGAGGACATGGACATCAATTGCGGCACGATCCTCGACGGCGACAGGTCCATCGACGAGATGGGCGAGGAGATTTTCCGCGAGATGATCGCCACTGCGTCGGGCAAGGCAACCAAGAGCGAACTGCTCGGCTATGGCGACGATGAGTTCGCGCCCTGGCACGTCAACGCATGGCTATAGATCAAAGGAAGAATCATGCCGACAATCAACGTCAAGCTGCTCAAGGGACGCAGCGTCGACCAGAAGCGCGAGTTGGTCGAGGTGGTGACGCCTGAGGCGGCTCGCATCCTGAAAATGCCCGCCCGACGTCATCGATATCGTGTTCGAGGATATCAAGAAGCATGACTGGGCGGTGGGCGGCAAGCTTGCTTCCGACAAATAGCATATCGATGCCCCTGACGGGACGGCTCAGCGTCGATATCGGTGGCACCTTCACCGATCTGGTGTTGCTCAGAACCGATGGTCTGACGTTCTCCGCCAAGGTCAGTTCGACGCCTTCGGCACCCGAGGACGCGGTGATATCAGGCATGGCCGAAGTGCTGGCTGCGTCCGGCATGCCACCTTCGGCACTCACCGAGGTGCTGCACGGCACCACGGTCGGTTCAAACACGCTGTTGCAAAAGCTTGGCGCCCGCACCGGCCTGATCACCACCAGGGGCTTTCGCGACGTTCTGGAGATCGGGCGGCTGCGCACGCCCGGTATGTTTGACCTGACCTGGGACAAGCCGGAGCCACTGGTTGCCAGGCGTTATCGGCTGGAGGTGGCGGAACGCACGCTCGCCGACGGCACCATCAACATCCCGGTGGACCCCGATGGCGTGCTGGCGGCCGGTGCCTTCTTCCAAGCCGAAGGCATCGAATCCGTCGCTATCTGCTTTCTCAATTCCTACAAGAACCCCGAGAACGAACGCATCGCGGCGCGCGTCTTCTCGCAGGCATTTCGGCAGATTGCCGTAACGGCGTCTGTAGATGTTCTGCCGGAAGCCGGCGAATACGAGCGGACGTCGACCACGGTCGTCAACGCCTATGTGCTGCCCGCGCTGCGCGGCTATCTCGATCGTCTCGAAAGCAAATTGCGCGCGGCCGGTGTGACGGCTCCGCTGCTGATCGGCAATTCCAATGGCGGGCTCTCTGTCTCCGTCACTGCACAACGGAATCCCGTGTTTTTCATCTCGTCCGGCCGGTCTTCCGGAGCCGTGGGCGCCGAACGCCTTGCCGCCGTCCTGGGCGAGCCAAACGTCGTCGCTTTCGACATGGGCGGGACGACCGCTTCAGCCGCACTTGTCCATCGCGGCGTGCTGAGCCGCACGCATGAATATGAATTTCGCGGCGGCATGTCGGTGCCTTCGCGCTTCATCAAGGCTGGCGGCTATATGATGCGGGTCCCGACAGTGGATGTGGCCGAGGTTGGCAATGGAGCCGGCTCGATCGCCGCGATCGACGCCGCGGGCCTGCTGACCGTCGGGCCGCTTTCGGCGGGCGCCGCCCCCGGTCCTGTTTGTTACGGGTTGGGCGGCTCGCGGCCGACGGTCACCGACGCCAATGTCGTGCTCGGTTATTTGCCGCCCCGGCTGGCAGGCGGCTCCCTGAAGCTTGACGTCGAGGCGGCGCGGGCTGTGATCGGCAAGAATCTCGGTACCCCACTTGGCCTCTACACTGAGGCCGCAGCCTATGGCATCCGCGAGATCGCCAACGCCAATATGGTTCGCGCCATCCGCGCCGTCACCGTCGAGCGGGGCCTCGATCCGCGCGAGCTGACACTGCTGGCCTTCGGCGGCTCTGGGCCCGTTCATGCCTGCGACCTGGCAAGGACACTCGGCATTGCACGCGTGGTGTTCCCGCCAGCGGCTGGCGTGTTCACGGCGATGGGCATGCTGGCTGGCAGCGTCGAACATCACGAGTTGCGTTCGGCGCAGGCACGGCTCGACCTGCTGGACCCGGTGTTGGTTGCGGCGCTCAGGCAGGAGATGCGTCTTGCCGCGACCGCTGCGTTGGTCGCGCAAGGCTATGCGGCGGGGAGCATCGACTTCACCGAGGAAATCGATTTGCGGCTTGAGGGGCAGGACGCGTCGCTATCGATACCGTTCTCCAGTGCCTTCGATGCCGCGTCGCTGCGATCCGCGTTCATCACGGCCTACCGCGACACCTATGGCTATACGCCGATCGATGCTGTGGAGGCGGTGGCGTTGAGGCTGCACGCTCACGGTCGTGTCTCCGAGCCGCTCGATTTCACCGTGCTCAAAGCCGCGCGGTCAGTAGTCGGCGTCGGCATGGAAAGGCGCATGGTGCATTTCGGTCGCGACGCTGCGATCGACACACCCATCGTACGGCGGGAGGCGGTGATAGCGGCGCTCGCCGGACCGGTGATCATCGAGGGCGCGGACACGACCATGGTAATTCCGCCAGGGGTGCGGGTCGAGCCAAGCGCGACCGGCAGTCTTGTTGCGACGCTGGAGGCCACTTCGTGAGCGCGATCGATCCCATCACCTTCGCCGTCATCAAGTCGGGTCTCGACACTATTGTCGACGACATGGCCTATGCGATCATGCGCACGGCGCGCTCGCCGATCGTGCGCGACGTGCTCGATTACTCCGTGACAATCTGCGACGCCCGAGGCCGCATCCTCAGCCAGGCCAAGACCGTAGCACTGCACCTGGGTGCCGTGCCTGACGCGATGGACGTGATCATCGAGCGCTTCCGCGATGACATGTTCCCAGGCGATGTGATCGTTCTCAACGACCCCTATGACGGCGGCATGCACCTTCCCGACATCTTCATGTTCAAGCCGATCTTTTCAGGGGAGCGGCTGCTCGGTTTCTCCGTGGTTATCGCCCACCACTGCGATGTAGGCGGGCGCGTGCCGGGGTCGAATGCCTCCGACTCGACAGAGATATTCCAGGAGGGCCTCCGCATTGCGCCAATGAAGCTCTACGATCGCGGCGTCGCCAACAAGACGCTGTTCAAGATCATCGAGAAGAATGTGCGGCTGCCTGACCTAGTGCTCGGCGACCTCGATGCGCAATACGCCACCTGCAACATCGGCGAATGGGAGATGCTGCGGCTCTTCGAGCGGTATGGCGACGAACTGGAAGCCTATTTCGATCGCCTGATCGACTACGGCGAGGAGCTGACGCGAAAGGCGATCGCCGGCTGGCCGGACGGGGATTACACATTTACGGACTACATCGACGGCGATGGTTTCTCACCAGCGCCAATCCCGATCGCCTGTAAAATCACGGTAAGGGGCGACCATCTCTGGGTCGACTTTGCCGGCTCGTCACCCCAGGTGAAAGGCGCGATCAATGCGACGCTCTCCTTCGTGAAATCCTCAACTTACCTGACCATACGTTGCGCGCTCGACCAGGACGTGCCTAACAATGCCGGTGTCTACCGGTGCATCACGGTGACCGCACCGGAGGGCTCGATCCTCAATCCAAGAATGCCAGCACCAGTGGCGGCGCGGGCGCTGACCGGCTACCGCGTCGTCGATACGGTAATGGGCGCGCTGGCGCAGATTGCGCCGCAACGGCTGATGGCGGCGGGCGAGGGCGGCAACACGGTGGTCGCCATCGGCGGCTATCACGGGCCCGAACGAAAGCCGTTCGTCTTCGTTGATATGATCAACGGCGCCTGGGGCGGGCGATCCGACAAGGACGGCATCGAAGGGATCACCAATCCCAGCCAGAACATGTCTAATCTGCCCATAGAGACAATCGAGGCACGCTATCCGATCATCATGGAGGAATATTCGCTACGGGAGGATTCCGGCGGCGCCGGTCAGTATCGTGGTGGGCTCGGGCTAATACGGCAGTACCGGATACTGGCCGACAATGCGATCCTTCAATTGCGTGCCGATCGCCACGAGCATCCGCCCTACGGGCTGTTCGGAGGCCAGGCGGCGGCGAGCTCGAGGAATCTGCTGAAGCAAGACGGCGAATGGCGCGTGCTGCCGGCGAAGGTGACGCTGGAGATCGGCAAGGACACCGTGATCCGCCACGAGCAGGCTGGCGGCGGTGGTTGGGGCGATCCGGCAAAGCGCGATCCAGAGTCGATCGCAGCTGATCTGCTCAATGGCAAGACTTCGCTTGCGCAGGCCGTCGCTGACTATCGCTTTCAGCCAAAGCCAAAAACAGGCGACACCGACATTTCAAGCTGAACGTTCAAAATCAACAATGCGGCCAATGCGCTCGCGAACTGGAGATGAGATGATGACCTGGACTGGCGTATTTCCTGCTGTCACCACGAAGATGCAGGCATCAGGGGCGATTGATATTGAAGCCACGCAAACGAGCATAAACAGGCTTATCGAGAATGGCGTTTCCGGCGTCATCGTGCTGCCAATGCTTGGCGAAAATGCAACTCTCTCGCAGTCGGAACGCGATACCGTCGTTCGGGGCGCGAAAGAGGTCGTTGCGGGACGGGTGCCTCTGCTGTCAGGCCTTGCGGAACTGTCCACCGACAATGCAATAGCCGCAGCTCGCAAATACCAAAAGTTGGGGGCTGATGGCCTGATGACCTTCCCCAGCCTTGCCTATCGTACTGACCGCCACGAGACCGTTGCGTGGTACAAAACGGTGGCTGAAGCGAGCGATCTGCCCGTCATGATCTACAACAATCCGATTGCGTACAAGGTTGACGTCGACGTCGAAACGCTAAAGGCGCTGGTCGATGTGCCCGGCATCGTGGCCATCAAGGAAGAGACCGGTGATATCCGCAGGGTTACGGACCTATTCAACGCCTTCGGAGATCGCTTCGATGTCTTTTGCGGCGTGGACGATCTTATCCTGGAAAGCCTGGCTCTGGGTGCGATCGGGTGGGTCTCCGGGATGACGAATGCATGGCCCGCCGAGTGCGTATCGCTCTTCAACATGGCACGCAGCTGTGACTTCACGAGAGCACTTCCATTGTACCGATTGATGACGCCGGCGTTCCATCTCGATACGGACGTCAAGCTGGTCCAGTACATCAAATTTGCCGAGCACCTAGTGTACGGCGCCCCGGAACATGTCCGAAAGCCACGTCTCCCGATCACGGGCGAGGAACGATCGAAAGTGGAAGGAGTAATTCGACGGGCGATATCGGATCTATCAGCGCTTGTCGATTCTTGAAATATGGATGTCCACGTCGTCTGTTTTGAGTCCAGGGGCCGCCATTCGTCAGTGTCTCGTTGGCTGACTGAATGTCTGAAATGTGCCCACATGGCCCCGAATTGCGGATCGATGTTGCGTGGCCGGAGGTGGGCGAACATCTGCGTAGTGCAGAGTTGCTGCGAGCGTGTTTTCCGATTTCTACGTCGAAGCACCACCGCTGCACGCTGCACGGCGCATTCCGCCGATGATTGAGGTTCATGAAGGCCTTCGCGCAAAATATGCGCCTTAATGCCCGGCCTTACGCAATCCAGACATTTTCAAATTCGCCGCACGAAAAAACCGCCTCGGTTAGACCGAGACGGTTATCGTACTATGACAGAAGTGGTTGCGGGGACACGATTTAAGGCTGCAAACCGCCCTATAACTTGCAAAGGAGTCGAGTTAGCAAATGAATTCAGTGGCCGCACTGTATTGGCGGTATCCCTCTCCCGCTACCAAAATTCTGATTGTACGGCCCGGGGACATGGGTAACAGAACGTACCTAAGACATGTGTGACAACCTCGTGCCGAACGGGTTGTCGATGGCCTGCAAGGTCCTCTGTTCCAGGTCGTTATATCCCAAATCATAATGCATGAAGCTTACGAGCCAAATGCCATCGTCGACCTCCTTGCTTCCGAGCCTTTGACCGGCAAGCACGGTGGGTATTACGAACGGGCAATCAAGAAGCAGCCGCATAAGCGACGTGCGGAACCGACAACCGATCGACAAGAGCCGGAATTGCGGCATGCGCGGCCGCGATCGATCTGACATGCCGGTCACCGCCGAATTCCTGATACTCAATCCCGATATGATGCATATCATCGACGCCGAGATAGTGCTTGATGGCTCGCAGATGGGTGTCGAGATGATTCATATGGCCGCGAATGCCGCCCGGCTCGAAACCGAATTCTCCGCAAGAACTCAGGAGCACCAGTGTTTTATCCGAAAGCACCGGCTCCAACGGGAAGTCCCCTCGCCCAAGATCGAAGGTGAACGTCTTGTTGACGCGGACGACCTGATCGACCCATCCCTTCAAGGCCGTGGGCATGCCATAATTGTACATCGGCGTGCCCAGGACGATGATGTCCGCTGCTTCGAGTTCGGTGATCAGCGTATCGGAAAAAGCGATCAATTGTCGCTGGTCCTCGGTAAGCTGTTCGGGTTTGGCGAAGACGGCGGCGATCCACGGTTCTGTCGTGGCCGGGGGCGGATTTGCGCCGATATCACGCCGGATGACCCTGTCGCCGGGGTTACGCGCCATCCAAGCTTCGATGAACTTTGCGGATAGAGCCCGCGAAAGCGAGCGCGAGACCCGTGCGCTGGCGTCAATGTGAAGAATAGTAGCCATTGTGATCTGCTCCAATTTGCATTTGCCGCAGACCTATCAGACACATGCACGATGGACGCCCGATTTGATTTGAGCCGACGGCTGAATAAAATCATCGGCATGCCACTCAAACGAAAGCCGCCGCCTGGTTGAGCCCGACGGCTCCTCAGACAGCGGCGCCCGTCGCGCGGACGGTATAAAGCGATTGCCGACGGTGTTGTCGCAAGTTGGTTCCGTCTAAGGTCTCACGCGGTCCCCTCGCCGTGGCCCGGACGCGTTTCCTGTCCTCGAAAGGCTTGCCAATATCGAATGCTGCCTGCGCCAAGAAACACGGCAAAACCTATCAAAAATTGTCAGGCGATGAAGCGAGGATTGCTCAGCTGTCAGGTGAGCGGACCGGATAGCACGGTTTGATCTTCAATAAGTTCGCCGGCGCGACTATCGCGGAAAACGTCGGCCTCCTCGAGCAGCCATTCCCGGAACGCCGCCACCCTTGGATTGCTAGCGCGGGTTTCGGGGCAGATCAGGTAATAGTTCTTGTTGGGGAGCATTACGGGAGACGCCAATGCCAGATGGCCTTGCACGATATCATCAGCGGCGGCAATCAACCCTACCAGCGCAAAACCGTTACCGTCGATCGCCGCCTGTATGCACATGTGCTCATCACTGTAGACCGCGCTGGCTGGAACATGGACACCATCCAGACCGACCGCGTGAAACCAGGTGGACCAGTTTGGATCGCGTTTGGTGAATCCCGACCATTCATAGTGAATGAGCGGACCGCGCGAAACGGCCGCCGCATAGTCGCCCGGAGATGTACCCACGAGCAGCGAGGGGGAACAAACCACGGCGGCCTTGTCCGACAGCACCCAAACCGTGCTCAAGTCGGTGTAATCACCGAAGCCGTAACGAATAGCGAGATCGAAGTTGTGGCGTGTGAAGTCGACAGTCTCGTCGGACCCGCTCACCTTGATGACAATGTCCGGATGGCGTTGCCGGAACCGGCTCAATCGCGGCATCAGCCATTTGGTGGCAAAAGAGGTCGTCGTTGTCACTGACAACTCGCCCGTCGCGGTGGCGTCGCCGACTTCCTCTGAAGCCAGTTCAAGATAAGAAAAACCCTTTCAACCAGCGGAGCATAGGTTTCGCCTGCTTTGGTCAGGGAAAGTGACCGCACAAGGCGGTTGAAGAGCTTACGCTGGATGCGCTCTTCGAGCAGCTTCACCTGATGGCTGATTGCCGTCGGGGTAACATGCAGTTCTTCCGCCGCCTTCTTGAAACTGAGGTGCCTGGCAGCGGCGTCGAACGCTTGCAGGCTCTTGAGGGGAGGCAGCCTATTCACGATCCACTCGCATCGGTTCAGCCGGTAGGTTTTTAGCCGCTCTGCCTTAGGGGAACGACGTTCCGTCAAGAGGACCGGCCGGTCGTAGGAGGGCAGCTGGTCCACCCGTACCTTCTGGCTGGCCGTCGTATGACAGGATCGTACAAGGGCGGCAATTTCATGCAAGGGCGCAAACCAGGCGTTTTGCGTGGAACGCGTGTGTTCCAGCCATTGCTCGACCGTGAGCGGCAGGACCCGCAATGACCCACCGTTTTGGATTAGATTGGTAAAATAGCTGTTGTTGCTGCTCGGCAAGATGCAGCAAATTTGCTAAAGTCTGCGGTGGGAGGAGACGGACATCCAATCGCTGCCGATAGCACATCCAAGTGTAGCGAAGGCGACACCCGGCGCATCGCTTCCGCTCGCCTATTCCCTCGCGACGTTCTGCTGGCTCCTGTCGGCCGGCGTCTACATCGCCGCCAAGTGGGTTGCCCCCGAGATGCCGCCTTGGGCGCTCTGCTTCTGGCGGCTGACGCTCGCCTGCGCGATCCTGCTGCCTATCGTCCATCACCATCACGGGGCGATGCTCGTGCTGATCCAATCCCGCGCGATCGAGGTGCTGGTCATCGGCGCCATCGGGTTGGCCCTGTGTCAGGGCATGATCTACACGGGCCTCAACTACACCAACGCGACAACCGCCGGCATCATCATGGCGCTGTCGCCGATCATGACCATGGTGCTTGCCCGCTTCGTGCTCGGGGAGCCCCTCGGTGTCTGGAAGGCGCTTGGAGCGCTGCTCGCTCTGATCGGGATGGTGGTGATCGTGGCGCGCGGCGACCTTGCCGCGCTGATGCAGCTGCAGTTCAATCCCGGCGAGTTGTGGATCGTCGGCAGCGCGTTTTGCTGGGGCCTCTACACCGTGCTGCTGCGTCGCTCCAAATTCGCTATCGAGCTTCTGCCGATGGTGGTCCTGCTGCTGGGAGCCGGCGCGCTGGCCGCACTGCCCCTCTATCTCTGGGAACTGTTTTCCGGGGATCGTTCGGCGCTGCATGCGAACGGCCTTCTGGCTCTCGCCTATATCGCTGGCCCGGGCGGCGCTCTGATGTACTATCTCTATAATCGTAGCGTCGAGACGCTTGGCGCCGGGCGCGCCAGCATGCTGCTCTATCTGCAGACTGCCTTCGTCGCCGTGCTCGCTTATCTTTTCCTTGGCGAAAGCTTGCACGACTACGATCTCGCCGGCGCCGCCTTTATCGTCGCCGGCCTGCTGCTCGCCACCGCGATCAAGCCGAGGCAGCGCACAATGCGTGTCGCGTAGGCAACATCAGCACCGCCGCTTCGGCCAGCAACTCGCAACGTCAGAGCACCGCTCGAAACAAGGCCGGATCATTGAAGACGGCTGTTGTGGCGCAGCACGAGGCCGACCGCACCGAGCAATGCATCGTTTTCCGTGTGCTTGCCAACGATTATCCGCGTGCGCAGCGCGGGCGCGACATCGCGGGACTTGATCAGCGTGTGGCGTTCATATGACGCGATCAGTGGTGCCAGGAGAATGTCGCCCGCCAAGGCCATGCGGCCGCCGATGATGATGAGTGGCGGATTGAGCACCGAACCGATCAAGCCAAGACCGCGGCCGGCGAACTCGGCGGTATCCTCGATCATCCGCAGCGCCCTCACATCGCCCTGCTCTGCCATCATGATCACGTCGTCCATCGTGACCGGCCGCCGCACGATGCGCGAAATCTGATCGAGCGGCCGGGCAAAGCTGGCATAGAGCTCCAGGCATCCGCGATTTCCGCACCGGCAAAGATCGCCGCCGGGATCAATGCTGATGTGCCCGAATTCGCCGGCGCCGCCGGCGATGCCGCTCACCAGCCGGCCATGCTGGACAATGGCCCCGCCGACGCCCAGATCGATCTTGAATAGTACGAAATCGTCCTGGCCGACGGCCGCGCCCCACATCAACTCCGCAATGGCCGAGCAGTTGCTTTCATTGTCGGCAAAGATCGGCTGTTCGAGAACCGGCCCGAACACATCGCGGATGTTGACCCCGGCCCAGGTCGGAACGATACTCGCGCGCAGCACCACTCCTTCGCGGCTGACAGGGCCCGAGACGGAGACCCCAACCCCCAGGAGCCCCGCCATCGGCAGACCGTTCTCTTCGTAGCATTGGGCAATCACTGACTTGGCGAGCTGAGCCGCCTGTTGCGGCTGGTAGTCCAGACCCATGGGAATAGTTTGTTCGGCAATGAAAGAATGCGAAACGTCGGCAACGACGCACCGCATCTCGTCGAGGGCCAGATGGATGCCGACGCAGGTGCCTGCGGCGGGATTGAGCGTCAATGTCGCGGCAGGCCTGCCGATGCCCCTGGCCCCGTCATGATGGGCCGAGGATTCGATCACCATTCCGGACTTTTTCAAGCCATTGAGCGCGGTTGAAACCGTCGACCGCGCCAAACCGGTGATGTGCGTGATCTGCGACGCTGAAAGCACGCCGCGCTCACGCAGGCATCGGACGATCAGGCTCTCCGGCGATGCGGACGGCCTGTCGATCAACCAATTTCTAAGCGAAGGTTTGTTCATGATGAGCACAAAGGACGTTGACTGATAGCCCAAATATGTCATCTTGGAAAGAACGGAGATTACTGCATCTCACCGGCCACGACCTCAAATCGCGGGCCACAAGCGGTCGATACGAACCGTGCATCACATATGGGAGTGAAACGATGAAATATCTGAGGACGGCCCTTGTGGCCGCAACGGCCTACACCTTTGTCGCGGGCGCAGCGTTCGCGGAGCCCAAGACCAACCTCTTGCATCAATGGGCGACCGGATCGGACGCCCAGGCTATTGCCAAGCTCGGCGAGATGTTTACCGCCAAGGGTGGCACCTGGCAGCAGACCTCCATCGCAGGCCATACGGCCAATACCCTGGCCAAACTGCGTGCCGACGTGATCGCCGGCAACGCACCTCCCGCTGTGCAGCTCAAGGGGCCCGAGATCGCCGAATGGAACGAGACGGGCATGACAGCCAATCTCGACGAACTGGCCAAGGCGGAAAATTGGGAGAAGGTCGTCGCTCCCGAATTGCTGCCGGTGATGAAGCCGACCGGGAATTGGGTGGCGGCGCCGATGAACATTCACCGCATCAACTGGCTGTGGGCGTCGCCGAAGGTCATGAAGGACGCAGGCGTTACCGAGGTGCCGAAGACATGGGCGGAATTCAACGCCGCCTGCGACAAGATCGTGGCCAGCGGCAAGATCTGCATTTCGCACTCGACCGCCGACTGGACCGACTCGACCGTCTTCGAAGTGGTCGTGTACGGTCAGGACCTCGATCTCTACAAGAAGGCCTTCGTCGAGGGCGACGTCGACGCCATGCGCAGCGACGGCATGGTCAAGGCCTTCGAGCAGTTCCGCATCATGACCTCGAAGTACATGGACCCCGGCATGAACGGGCGTGATTGGGATACCATGTCGCATCTGGTCGGCCGCGGCGAGGCCGCCTTCCACATCATGGGGGACTGGACGATCGGCCTGCTGACCGCCGGCGGCTTCAAGGAGGGCACCGACTATGTCTGTGCCCAGGCGCCGACCGATTGGGGCAAGCCGGGCTTCATCCTGAATTCAGACTCGGTCGTGTTCTTCAAGCAGAAGGACCCGGACTACATTGAGGGGCAGAAACTGCTCGCCAGCATCATCCTGTCGCCCGAGTTCCAGACCATTTTCAATCAGACCAAGGGCTCCATCCCGGCGCGCCTCGACGTCGATCTTTCGAACGGCTTCAATCCCTGCCAGCAACTCTCGCAAAAGGATCTGCAAGCCTCGATCGCCGCCGGCACGCTCGTCCGTTCGATGGCGCACAACATGACGGTCCCGCAAAAGGTCCGCGGCGCAATGATGGATACCATCACCGAGTTTGTAGCGACGCCGGATATGAGTGCGCAGGACGCCGCCAATGCGATGGCGGATGCGGCCGAAGCGCAAAAGTGAAGCTGCCGATGATGGCCGGGGGCAAAGCGCCCGGCCTGACTTCGCCGGAGCAGCCCGATGTCCACCCATGATCTGATTGTACCAGCTGCCGCGGCCCGTCCGTGGCGCGAGCGCCTGGGCACGATGGTGCCCATTCTGGTGCTGGCGCCGTCGATAGCGGCGAGTTTCGTCTATGTTTTCGTCTTCACGCTGTGGACGCTCTATATTTCGCTGTCGAACTCGTCGCTGTTGCCGACCTATGGGTTCGTTGGCCTGGACAACTACGCTTCGCTCTGGGCAAACCGGCGCTGGAACATCGCCTATACGAACCTCTTCCTGTTCGGCGGCTTCTATATCGTTGGCTCGATGGCGGTCGGCCTGCTGCTCGCGATCGCTATCGACCAGCGCGTCCGCGGCGAAGCGGTTTGGCGCACCATCTTTCTCTACCCTCTGGCGGTGTCGTTCATCGTCACCGGTACGGTGTGGAGCTGGCTCTATAACCCTGTCGACGGTATCCAGGGCTTCGTTCGGGGGCTCGGCTGGACCGACTTCAGCTTCGCCCTGACGGCCAACCGCAACACGGCGATCTATGCGGTGATCATAACCGGTATCTGGCAGTCGTCCGGCTTCGCGATGGCACTTTTCCTGGCTGGTCTGCGGTCGGTCGATCCGGATCTCGTCAAAGCCGCGCAAATCGACGGCGCGTCGGTTTTCCGGACCTATCGGCGGGTCATCCTGCCAACCATCGCCCCGATATTCCTGGCGGTGGCGGTCATTCAGATACAGTTCGCCATCAAGACGTTCGACCTAGTGGCGGCGTTGACGCGGGGCGGGCCAGGTGTGTCCACCACCTTCCCCGCCATCTACGTCTACGACCTGATGTTCCAGCGCGGGCAAATCGGCGAGGGTGCCGCCGCGGCCATGATGATGCTCGCAGCGGTCGCGGTGGTGCTGGTGCCGTACTCCTTGTGGATCGTCTGGCGCAGGCGGGCGGAGGGCCGCAATGGCTGAAATTAGCCCCGATGCCCGCCGCTTTGATCCGGCCCGCCCTGATCCGGAAGCTGCCGCGGCTACGCGCCGGCATTTCTGGAGCCGCTTCCTTGTCTATGCCGTGCTGACGCTTTTCGCGGTCGTCTATCTCGTGCCGTTGCTGGTGGTGATCTTCAACTCACTGCGCGAGCAGTCGGAGATTGCCCGCAACGGCCTCATCTCCGTGCCTCGCAGCTTCCGCCTCGACGCGTGGGCGCAAGCCTGGGGAACCTACTGCGTCAGCGGTACCTGCGAGGGCATGAAGCGCAATTTTTTCAACTCGCTGGCGATGACGATCCCCGCCACGATCATCTCGACCATTCTCGGCGCCATGAACGGCTACATCCTCTCCAAATGGCGCTTCCGGGGTTCCGAACTGATCTTCAATCTGATGCTGCTCGGCGTCTTCATGCCCGGCCAGATTTCGCTGATGCCGTGGGCGTTCCTGCTCGGCAAGCTCGGCCTGACCAATTCCACATACGGGCTGGTGTTGATCCACGTCGTCCAGGGCATCTCGTTCACGACCCTGTTCTGCCGCAATTTCTACGTCAGCATACCGGACGACCTTATCAAGGCGGCTCGCATCGATGGCGCCGGGTTCTGGCGAATCTTCCGCAAGATCATCCTCCCCCTGTCGCCGCCGATTCTGATTGTCACCGTCATCTGGCAGTTCACCGGCATCTGGAACGAGTATCTGTTCGGCGTCGTCTTCACATCGGGCCAGCAGCAGCCGATTACGGCGGCGTTGGTCGCGCTCACGGCCGGCGGCACGACCGCGCGTGCTTACGATGTGATGAGCGCCGCCGTGCTGATCGGCGCGCTGCCACCGCTGCTGATCTATCTGTTCGGCGGAAAATACTTCGTGCGCGGCCTCACCCAGGGCGCCATCAAATGAGGCGTCGTCCATGTCCGCGTTGATGATCCGCAACCTTCACAAGAGCTACGGCTCGCTCGAGATTCTTGCCGGCATCAATCTCGAGGCTAAGACCGGCGAATTCATCGCCCTTGTCGGCCCGTCGGGCTGCGGCAAGTCAACCCTGCTCGCTATGATCGCCGGTCTGGAAACCGTCACGTCGGGCGAGATCTGGATCGGCGACCGGCTGGTGAACTCGGTGCAACCCAAAGACCGCGACATTGCGATGGTATTCCAGTCATACGCCCTCTATCCGACGATGACGGTGCGCCAGAACATCACCTTCGGCATGGAGAGCCGCGGCGTGCCAAAAGCGGTGCAAGCAGAAGCTGTACAGCGGGTTGCCGCCCTCCTGCAGATCGAACAGCTGCTTAAACGCAAGCCCGGCCAGCTTTCGGGCGGCCAGCGGCAGCGCGTAGCGATGGGGCGCGCCCTCGTACGCGACCCAAAGCTGTTTCTGTTCGACGAGCCCTTGTCCAACCTCGACGCCAAGCTGCGCGTCGACATGCGTACCGAAATCAAGAAGCTCCACCATCGCGTCGGCAAGACCACGGTCTACGTCACCCACGATCAGGTCGAGGCGATGACGCTCGCGTCCCGCATCGCGGTGATGAACCAGGGCTCGGTGCAGCAGTTCGACACGCCGAAGCGGATCTATGACCGGCCGACCAACATGTTCGTTGCCGGTTTCATGGGATCGCCGGCGATGAATTTCATTCCCGCCCGGTCTACCGGCTCAACCAGCATCTCGGTACGCGCCGCTGACGGCAGCGACGCTAGTCTTGTCCTCGCCGCGCCGCTGCCCGCCGGTGCGCCAAAGGACGTCGTGCTCGGTATCCGGCCGGAACATATCTACCGTTTCACGACGGACCTGAAGTCGCGGAAACCGGCTGTGGCGTCCATGCAGGCGCCGGTCGAGTTGGTCGAGCCGACCGGCGCCGAGACGCTTGCCGTCCTCAGGCTGGGTGATCTGGAGATCACCGGCCGTTTCGAGCCGGACGACGCTCCCGTCATGGGCGAGACGATAGTGCTCGGCATCGACATGTCGCGTGCCTGCCTGTTCGACCCAACAACCAAGGCGCTTCTGTGATTTGATGTCCGTACAATTCGCAACTTATCCCAGCTTGACCGATCGGGTCGTGCTGATCTCCGGCGGCGCCTCCGGGATCGGAGCCGATATGGTCCGCGCTTTCGTGGCGAATGGCGCCCGCGTGGCCTTTCTCGATGTACAGGATGAACCCGCGGAGGCATTGCTGCGCGAGCTCGGTGCTGCCGCCGGGCGAGCCCCCTTGTATCTCCATTGCGATGTGACCGACGTCGATGCGCTGCAGGCGTCGGTAGAAGGCGTGCGATTGCGGCTTGGTCCGGTCGCCGTCCTGGTGAATAACGCTGCCAATGATCAGCGCCATCCCATCGACGCGGTGACGGCCGAATATTGGGACCGCAGCTTCGACGTCAATCTCCGGCATCACTTCTTCGCCGCGCAGGCAGTGCATCCGCATATGAAGGAACTCGGCTTCGGCTCGATCATAAACTTCTCCTCCATCGCCTGGCGTTTCGGAGCGGACCAGATGGTGACCTATGCCACCGCCAAGGGGGCGGTGGTGGCCCTGACGCGTGCGTTGGCGCGGTCGTTCGGACCCGACGACATCCGCGTCAATGCGGTCGAACCCGGCGCCGTCATGACCGAGCGGCAGCGCGAGTTGTGGTTCAAGACGCAGGAGGCAGTCGACCAGACGGTGCAGCGACAATTGATCCGCCGCGTCCTCCTGGGCGAGGAGATTGCACGGACGGTGCTCTTCCTGGCAGCGGATGACAGCCGCATGATCACGAAACAGTCCATCACCGTCGATGCCGGCCTGCGATAGTGACCCCTCCCCGCTCTTCATTGGAACTGCCAAGCTGATGCTTCGTCTCGGCCTCAACCCCTACGGACTGACCTACTATCTCGGCCTGCAGGGCCGCGGCACGCCGCGGCACAATTCGGCCGGGGTGGGGCTGGAGGGCTTCATAGCACTGGCGCAGGAACTGGGCGCACGCACGCTCGAGATCTACGAACCTTGGTTGAGCGACTTGCCGGACGCCGAAATCGTCGCCCTGCGCAGGCGTCTGACCGCGCTTGACATCGTCCCGGTGGTGAGCGGCGGACTTCTCGTGGCAGGTCCGCTGGACAACACCTTTCGGGCTGCGCGCCTGCTCGAAGCGACGACGATCCGTATCGCGCTGACGCCCGTCCTGTGCGGCGACCGCAACGCATGGGGCCAGAAATGGCGCGAGTTCAACGCGATGATCCGCGCTGCCTTGACGGAATGGGGACCGCGGGCGGCGGCGGAGGGCCGGGTGCTCGGCATCGAGAACCATCAGGACTTCGGCAGCGACGAACTGGTCGCGTTTTGCGAACTCGGCGGGCCGGGTGTCGGCATCACCTACGACACCGGCAACACCTTCCCCGTCGGCGAGGCGCCGCTTGCCTTCACGCGACGGATCGCGCCGCATGTCCGCCACCTCCACCTCAAGGACTATCGCGTGCAGTTCACGGATGAGGGCTATCGTCTGGTCCGCTGCGCGATCGGGGATGGCGCCGTGCCTTTCGCCGAACTGGCAGCCATCCTTGGCGAGCACCACGACACGCTGACGGCCGTGCTCGAGCCAGGCGCGCTGGAGGCCCGTCACGTTCGCTGTCTCACCGACGACTGGTGGAACGGATATGCGCCGAAGACCGCACGCGAGTTCGCGGCCTGCCTGAGTGCTGCGCGCGTAAACCGGCTTGCGGACGACGCCGACTACCGCACGCCGTGGGAGCGCGATGATGACGGCGCGCTCGCTTCGTATGAGCTCGACATGATCCGCCGCAGCACCGCCAACATGAAGACGTTCGGTTTCATTGCAATGGAGAAATCAGCATGACCACCCGAGAACTCAGCGGCCTGACGGCCTTCGTCACCGGCTCGGGGCGCGGCCTCGGCCGCGTGATGGCCGACCGCCTGGCCGAACTCGGCGCAAACGTCGCGGTTCACGACCTCGACTGGACCCGGCCATCTCAATACGCCGAATTCGCGGATCTCGGCGACTCCGCCAAGGGTCTGGAGAAGCATGGGACGCGGGTGACCGCGGTCACGGGCAACATCGGCGACAAGCAGGCCGTCGCCGAAATGAAGAGGAAGATCGAGGCGGATCTCGGCGACGTGCACATTCTGGTCAACTGCGCCGGCGGCGACATCGGCGCCAAGGGGGTAAAGCCCAGTCCCAACAACGCACTCGACATCGACTACGACGACATCAAGGTCCTGACCGAGAACAACCTCATCGGCACGATGCTGGTCTGCCAGGCGTTCGTTCCGCCGATGGTCAAGCGTGGCTCAGGCTCGGTGATCAACATTGCCTCGGCGGCAGCGCATATCGGATGCTCGCCCGAGGTGGTCTACTCGACGCTTAAGGCAGCCGTCGTCCATTATACGCGCTGCCTCGCCAAGGAATTGATCGACGATGGCGTACGCGTCAATGCGGTGAGCCCTGGCGCCACCAAGACGGCACGGTTCCAGGCGAGCCGCGTGGTCGATCCGCAGCGCATGGACTCGAGCAAGAAATCGCTGAACCGGTATGCGGAGCCTGAAGAGATCGCCGAAGCGGTGGCCTTCCTCGCCGGTCCGCGCGCGCGCTTTATCAACGGGCAGGTCATCCGCGTCGACGGCGGTTTCACAATCTTTCCAGGTTAAGCCGCGACCGTCCATACCGGTACCGGTAGCAACTTCGCCATCGCGCGCTGCAGATAGCTCCGCCCGAGTTCGGCCAGAACCAATGCACTGCATTACACTCGGAGCTTGACAAAAACTGCAATATAGCGGGTATATTAATCGAATAATATGGCGCGCCGTCCATTGATAGGAAGGCGGGTGGCAAACCTGGGAGGAGACCAAGATGAGCCGCTACAATCCAGTCGGATTCCTGCACGGCATGGTTTTGGGCGCGGCCCTGGCGACCGCGACAGCGGCCCATGCCGAGACCTTGACGCTCTATTGGAATGCCGGCCACGCCTATCAAGCCTATGCCGATGTAATAGCGAAGTTCGAGGCCGATCATCCCGGATGGTCGGTGCAGTGGGAGAAATTCCAGTGGCCGGATATGCGCACCAAGCTGGTGGCGGATTTTGCGGCGAAGAGCCCGCCCGATCTCGTCGCCGAACCCGGCGGCTGGGTGCAGGAGTTTGGCCAGCGCAATCTGCTGCGGCCGCTAAACGACTTCATCCAACAAGACGGCAAGGCGATCGGCTATCCCGACGATTGGCAAGCCTATTCGGTCGGGCGCAACAAGCTCGGCGACCAGTACTATGGCGTCCAGATCCACCTCACCTGCGCCACCCTCGTCTACAACGTCGATATGCTGAAGCATGCGGGCTTCGACGCGCCGCCGGCGACCTGGGAAGATTTCCTGAAGGTCGCCAAAGCGACGACGAGCGGTGCCCGTTTCGGCTTCGCTCCCAACCCCAGCATCGGATACTACTGGTCGTGGCTGCTGCAGAACGGCGCGACCTATTACGACCCCAAGACAAACAAGGTCAATCTCGACAGTCCCGAAGCGATCGCGGCGATCCAGTTCCTTGCCGACTTGATCCATAAGGAAAAGGCAGCCACCAATCCGGTGGCGGGCGCTGATTACGAGGGTCCGCAAAAGCTGTTCACAGCCAACCGGGTCGCCATGATCATTACCGGTCCGTGGGACGTGAAGCCGATCCGCTCGGGCAACCCGAAGCTCAACTGGGCGGTTGCTCCCTCACTCAAGCACAAGGTGCAGGCGACGTTCGCAGGCGGCGTCAGCGTGATGATCCCGAAAGACGCCAAGCACCCGAAGGAAGCCTGGGAATTGTTGAAGCGGCTCGTCGCGCTCGACACGGAACTAGCGGCTACCAAGGAAGCGGGCATGACGATGCCGCGCAAATCCTGGGCCGAAAACGCCGAGGTTCAAGCCGATCCGGTCATCGGCAGCTTCAGCAAATGCCTGCCTTACGCGCAAGACGTCACCGCCGACCTGCGCCTCACCGGCAAGCACGCGCGAATCGAGAAGCTCCTGCAAAGTGCGCTCGAGGATATCGTCTATAATCAGAAGCCAGCAGCTGAGATCATGCCGAAATTCGCGGCCGAGGCCAACGTCATCCTGGCCAACAACTAGGCCGATGATTGTCAGCGGCAGCACCGATACGGCCGGCACGGACATTCGCGTCGGCGCCATACCGATCCGCCGAGCCGGCCGCTTCAGCCGCCGCACACGGCAAACGCTTATCGCTTACCTGCTGCTGTCGCCCGCGATCCTGTATTTCTCGGTCTATTTCTTCTATCCGATAGGGCTGGAGTTTTGGGCGAGCCTGTACAGCGGCCAGCCGCTGATCGGCGAGAGCCAATTCGCCGGACTGGACAACTACGTTGCTGCCCTCGGCGACGCGCGCGTTCGGCAGTCGCTCTTCGTGACGTTGGCCTTCGCGATAGGCGTCACCGCGGCCAGCATCGCCATTGGCCTCGGACTGGCGGTCGTGCTCAACCGGCCTATCCCGGGACGCACTCTGATCCGCGCAATCATCTTCTTTCCCTATATCACCTCCTTCGTGATCGTCGCGTTGATGTGGCAGGCAATCCTCGATCCCTACACGGGCATCTTGAATAGCTTCCTTGCCGAGCTTGGCCTGCCGACGCAGAATTGGCTCGGCGACACCTCGACCGCGCTGCCGACCCTCATCGCCATCACGGTCTGGAAGGATGTCGGCTATGCCATGCTGATCTACCTTTCCGCGTTGCAGTCGATCCCGTCCGACTTCTATGATGCCGCATCCCTCGACGGCGCCACGCCGGCGCAGCAGTTCCGCTATCTGACCTGGCCGCTGCTGACGCCGACCACGCTCTTCATCGCCGTTGTCAGCACGATCAGCCAGTTGCAGGAGCTGGCGCCGGCCTATCTGATAACTAAGGGCGGACCGGCCGACGCGACACGGTTCTTCAGCCTGCATGTGTTCGAGGCAGCCTTCTTCGAACTCAACATCGGCTACGCCTCGGCGCTGTCTTTCCTGATGTTCCTGCTGATCCTGGCCATCACCTTCGTTCAGTTCCGTCTGCTCAATCGCGAAACCACCTATTGAGGTCGGCATGAAACTGGCGAAAACGCTCCCGACCTACCTGCTGCTGCTCTTCTGCGTGGCGCTGTCGATCTTTCCGTTCCTCTATATGCTTTCGCTGTCGCTGCAGAGCGATGCCGATGTCTTCAGCGGCATTCCGATTCTGATCCCCGAGACGTGGCAATTCACGAATTACATCGACATCTGGCAGAAGGCGCCGTTCGCGCGTTTCACGCTCAACAGCTTCATCATCGCCGGCGGGATTACCGTCCTCCATCTGATCTTCGACCCATTGATCGGCTACGTCTTCGCCAAGATGGAATTCGCCGGCAAGCGCGTCATGTTTGTCGCGGTGCTGTCGACATTGATGATCCCGTTCTTCATCCGCATGATCCCGCTTTATGTGCTCACCGCGCGGATGGGATGGCTCAACACCTATCAGGGCCTTATCCTCCCATTTGCCATGAGCGCCTACGGAATCTTCCTGATGCGGCAGTTCATCCGTCCGATTCCCGACGAGTTGCTTGACGCCGCGCGGATGGACGGCTGCTCGGAGCTCGGCCTTTACTGGCGCATCGTGCTGCCGCAGGTCCGTCCGGCGCTGGCGACGCTGGCCCTCCTCACCTTCGTGTTCCAGTGGAACGAATTTCTCTGGCCGCTGGTCGCCGTCAACACCACCGAGATGCGGCCTATCACGACGGGGCTGACGCTTTTCAACCAGGAATTCTTCACCCAGTGGAACCTGACGGCGACGGGCGGGGTCATTCTCTTCATCCCGAGCCTGCTGCTGTTCCTCTTCACGCAGCGCTACTTCGTCCGCAGCGTGATGCTGGCAGGCATGAAATAACCATTCGGAGCCATTGCATCCCATGATGTCCCGCCGACCGAACGTGATCGTCTTCTTCACCGACCAGCAGCGTTGGGACACCGTCGGCGCCCACGGCAACCCGCTCGAGCTTACGCCGAATTTCGACCGCCTCGCCGGGACCGGCACGTTCGTGGCGAATTCGTTTACGTGCCAGCCCGTTTGCGGACCCGCCCGCTCCGTCTTCCAGACGGGGCGGTACCCGACCACAACCGGCTGCTACCGCAACGATATTCCACTGCCGACGAGCGAGCGCACGCTGGCGCATCATTTCGCCGCGGCAGGCTACGACACCGCCTACATTGGCAAATGGCACCTGGGCTCCGCCGAGCCGGTGACCCAGGAAGAGCGCGGTGGCTACCGCTACTGGCTCGCCTCCAATATCCTGGAGTTTACCTCCGGCCCCTTCGACACCGTCGTCCACGACAATGACGGCAGGGCGGTGAAGCTGCCGGGATACCGCGTCGATGCTCTTACCGACGCAGCGATCCGCTACGTCACCTCTAAAGAAGACGAGCCGTTCTTCCTGTTCCTGTCCTTCCTCGAGCCGCATCACCAGAACCAGACGGACAACTACCCTGCTCCGCTCGGATACGAGGAGAGGATCCGCAGAAAGCTCGCCATCCCCGGCGATCTCGCAGCGCTTGGCGGCACGACAGCCGAGCATTTTCCCGGCTATCTGGGTATGGTCGCACGCCTTGACGAGGCGTTTGGACGGCTGATCGAGGCGCTCTACAGTCTTGGCCGGCTTGACGACACGATTATCCTTTTCACCTCCGACCATGGATGCCACTTCAAAACCCGCAACAACGAATACAAGCGCTCCTGTCACGAGGCGTCGATCCGCGTACCGACACTTTTTCATGGACCCGGCTTCGAGCGCGTCGGCATATATGACGGGCTGGTCAGCCTCGTCGATCTCGCGCCGACCCTGCTCGCCGCGGCCGGCCTGAAAGTGTCCAATTCAATGCAGGGCGTCTCGCTGCTCGACGCGCTACGGGGTGAACGGCCGCCGCGCGACGAGATCTTCATTCAAATCAGCGAGCACCATGTCGGCCGCGCCTTGCGCACCAGACGGTGGAAATACGAGGTCGAGGCGCCGGGAAAAGACGGCTGGCGGGATTCCGGCAGCGATTTCTATGTCGAGGCGAGGCTCTACGACCTCGATAGCGATCCGAACGAACTGACCAATCTCATAGCTTCGCCCGATCACACAGAGACGCGTGCATGGCTGCGGGGCCGCATCGTTGCCCTTATGGAGGAGGCCGGCGAGGCAAGGCCCGAGATCCTTCCCGCCGGGCACGGAAATTGGAATGAAATCCGGATGAGCGACAGCTGAGCATGTCGCCTCGCGCTGCTGACCCAACGATGCACGAGAGAAACGTCAATCGGAGGAAAGCGCCGACCATGGCCGATGTTGCCCGGCGCGCCAATGTATCGACCGCTGCCGTGTCTTACCTGCTCAGCGGCGACAGCGCGCGCCTGAAATTCGTCGGCAAGGAGGCGCGGCAGCGTATCCTCGAGGCCGTCGCTGAGCTCAACTACGTGCAAAACCGCACCGCGCGGCAGCTGCGCCGCCAGCAGGCCGAGCGAATCTGCCTTGTACTGCCTCGTCTCGGCGTGCCGTTCAGCGACCGGATCGCGCAGGATATCCAATCGGCGGCGGCGCTGAGGGGATTTTCGACAATTATCACTGCGGGTGACAACATAGAGCGAACGGACAGGATCGTGCGCGAGGTCGAGAGCGGGCTGGCAGACGGCGTTATCGCCGACTGGCAACATCTCTCAGAGCCCGAGGTGATGCTTTTAGCCGCACGCCTGGCGGTCGCGGGCCGGCCGGCCGTGATCTTCCACCCGACCATCGAGCCGGCAGGCTTCTCGGTTGTGCGTCAGCATACCGGCAAGGCCGTCTTCGAGGCACTCGACTACCTCTATCAAGCCGGCCATCGCTGCATCGCCTATATGCTGCATGAGCAAGCGGTGGACGGAAGCCGTCTCGCCGCCTATCGCAGCTTCCTGCAAGCACGCGGCCTTCCGCTGCGAGCCGACCTAGTGATCGGCGGTGCAGAAGCGCGCAAGGCTGCCTTTGCCAATGCCACGGCGCTGGCCGCCCGCAAGGATCGGCCGACCGCGCTTTTTGTCGAATCCGATCTTGCAGCCGTGACCGCCCTGCACGCATTCGAGGAGGCCGGCCTATCCGTGCCCGGCGACATTGCAGTCATCGGCTGCGGCAATATCGACGAGGGTGAATTCAGTCATCCGGCATTGACCACGGTCGGCCCCGAGACCACCCACTACGAGCGTCTTGCCGATCATCTGATCTCACTGATATCGGCAGTGCCGGGCGCAACGCCCACCCTTTTTAACGTTTCGTGGCAGCTGGTCCGTCGCGCATCCGCATGAGCGGGACCGCCGCTACTTGACGCCAACGCTTTCAGGCCAGAGCGCCTGGATTTCTTTTGGCAGCGCATCCCGCACCTTTGCCGACTGGCCAAGGTCGATATGGCGTGCAAGCACACGCAACACCGAGCGTGCCGCATCCTCGGGATCGACAGGACGGGTCGATTTCAATTCCTCGGCGATGTGTTGCAGGAACTCCTCCAGCGAGCGTGTCTTGTCGGGCATGTCGGCGGGCCGATAGCGATCATAGTAGGCGCCGCGCACGAGCAGCGGCAATTCCGCTCCCAATTTGGCGGCCAGTCCGATCTGCAGCCTGTCCCGAAGGGTTCGCAGAACGGCGCCCAATGTATGCCAGGCGACGTGTCGGTCCGGACCAATATCCGCCATGATCTCGTCGAGCCAGATGTTTGTTATTTGAAGCGTTTTGTCAAAAACGTCCAAGCCGGTTGCGCTCATCGTCGCCTCCTCGAAAGGTTCTGCGGGCGAAACGGCGACCGGAGGCAATTGTTTCGTAGTCCTGTGAAAATTGCCCGGCAAAGCGATGAAAGCCGGTTCGGTCGGGGAGCCTTTTGCGTCAGGTCTGCTCGACGCTCTGCATCTGCCGGATTTCGGCGATCTGTCGGAAGCGGCCGTTTTCGACCACGTTGAGTGCAGTCACAGCGGCCAGATTGTCGCCCTTTTTTCATCCCACCTTACGGGCTCGCGATAGGCGATGCCCTTGCCATGACGGCAAGGCCCGCGATGCCGCCGTTCGCGTTCTGCTCGTCGATGGCGAGTTCGATCGCCTGCCTCATCTCGATGCCAAGCGCCGCCGCGTTCCCAAACAATGGGGGCGCCGATCCCGATCCGGACTGCTTTAGGCGGCGCGTTCACCACAGGCCCTGCTTGGCGCCTCGGCTTCGCTGCCGAGGATCTCGCCAGCTTCGGCGAGCGTCTCTTCCAGGCGACGCAGCTCTTCGAGCGTCAACGGCGCGCGTTCATTGTATCCGGCGATCTGCGTTCCGATATCCGGCATGAAAGTCGTCCTTGCTGATCCGAAATGCGTCTGTTTCCCGTCTAACTGAGCTTGCGCTTATCGGTTCCGAACGCCACGTCAGCTGGCAATCAAGGCCAGTCGTCACATTGGCGGAACCCGGGCATCTCTTGACTGGCTGACTGGCCCGGGCTGACAATGGCATCGAGAAGATAGCGGGATGGGAGTGCGGCCAACGGTGCTCTGCATCGCCTGGCTACTAAGCTGCGAAAGGCCTGACATGGATTGGAAGCTGGAACTGGTCCCGGTACCCGTAACGGATGTCGACAATGCAATCGCCTTTTATGTTGGGAAGGTCGGCTTTCATCTCGATCATGATCACACGGTAAGCGACGAGCTACGTTTCGTGCAATTGACGCCGCCCGGTTCGGCCTGTTCGATTGCCATGGGCAAGGGTATCGTCGACAGCACCCCAGGCTCCATAAGGGGACTGCAACTGGTCGTGCCCGATATCGATAAGGCGCACCGGCACCTCGCCGCTCAAAGTATCGAGGTCAGCGATATCAAGGATTTTCCTTGGGGCAAATTTGTCTTCTTTAAGGATCCCGACGGCAACACATGGTCTGTCCAGCAACTTCCACCTCGTAGCTGAGGCGGCGAGCTACGGCAGGATCGTGCCCCGACGCAGATAGCGCGGGATGCGCGGTTCAATTTGAACGCATCCCGCTTTAACGCCTCTTCTCGTCGAAGGCGGCATTCCAATTGTGATAAGGCGCGCGAAAGGTGGGGATGCGGTCCTTGACATCGGCAAGTGCTCCGAACGGCTTGTGCGGTTCGGCCTGATACCAGAAGGCGACCGACGAGATGTCGTCCGCGCGGCGATTGGCGTGACCGTGCTCGATGGTCACCCGGATGCGTTTGTGAAAGATGACCGGGTCTTCTATGTGCCAGCGATAGAGCGTTACCGGCTCGGTCCAGTTCGGCCCGCCGGCAGCGATGATGCCGTGATAGGGCGCGCTGTAGTCCTGTGTCGGGCACCATGCCGTGTTGAAATAATCCTCCGTGCCGGTGCCGTGTAGAGTCGGCGGCCAGGCATCGTTGGCGTCGGGGCTGGTCTCGCCACGATCGCCGATCAGTTCGGCCTTCGGCCCGATACGCGGATCGGGCTTGCGCACCGTATCCGGGACCGAAATGCCTGGCTCGCCGTCGACGAAGATCATGTCGTCGCCCTCGCCGTACCAGTCCCATAGAGCGGAGCGGCGGCGCGAATACACCGAATAGAGCACGCCGACATAGTGGCCGTGACCTTCCGCCTCCAGGATGGCGTAGTTGCCCTTCCCGTCGGTGTTTTCACCGCCAAACAGGATCTGCTCGTTGGCGAGCCCCGTCTCGTCGATGCCATCAGGTCGCTCCTGCCTGTACTGGGCATGGAAGCGACCCAGGCCCTCCTCTAGTTTTTCATGCAGTTCGAGATCGACATAGTAATAGAAAAGCAGGTCGTCCTCGGCTTCGTTGGTGACGATGAACCGCATCTGGCTGGCAAACGGCATCGGAAAATAGCAGTTGAAGGCCTTGCCGTCCTCGGGGCTTGCCTGCACCGGCAGGCTGGCAAAATTGCGGGTGCGGGCATGCCCCATGCCGAAGAAGTCACCGATCGGCGTTTCGATGCTTGGATGTTCCTCGCCATCCCAGTAAGCGCGCAGCACGATCTTGCGCAGGAAGTCCTCGCTCTTACAGGCGAGTGTCGCCCAGATATGCGTGACGATGCCGGCACCGTCATGCTCGGCAATCACCACCGTCTGGCCGGGTTCTATATGCAGCCGGTCGTCATTGCCGCCGGTGCGGTCGTAGCTTGAAAACCGGCGGGTTTTGGCGTCGCGCAATTTGGCGAGCCCGCGAAGCGGCGACAGGCCGGCGTTGTCCATGTGGTTCTCCTCTTGCTTCAGCAGTTATTTCAGGCCGCTTGTCTTGATGGATTCCATGATCTGGCGCTGGAAGATCACGAAAAGGACCAGCATCGGCACGGCGACGATGGTCGAGGCGGCCATGACGTAATTCCAGGCGGCGGCGTACTGGCTCTTGAAGTTTGCGATGGCAACCTGCACCACCCAGAGATCGAGGTCCGATGTGATCGTCAGCGGCCACAGGAAAGCGTTCCAGTTGGCGAGGAAGAACAGGATCGCCAATGCCGACAGGATCGGCCGGCTGAGCGGCAGGATGATGCTCCAATAGATGCGCCAATAGCTGGCGCCGTCCATGATCGCCGCTTCTTCCAGTTCCCTCGGCAGGGACAGGTAGTATTGTCTGAGCAGGAAGATGCCGAATGCGTTGAAGATCGCCGGAATGATCAACCCGGCATAGCTGTCCAGCATGTGCAGCATCCGCGTCAAGATGAACAGCGGCACGATGATCACCGGCAGCGACACCAGAAAGGTCGAGAACATGGCGAGGAACAGCGTGTCGCGGCCCGGAAAATGCAGCCGTGCGAGCGAATAGCCGGCCATCGAATGGAAGAACAGCGCCGCGACGGTCACCGTCGCCGATACGAAGAACGAGTTGAAGAGATAGCGCAGGAACGGCACCTCGGTCAGCACATAGAGGAAATTGCCGAGCGTCGGCCGTTCCGGAATGAGGCTCGGGGTGAAGACGTCGCTCGCTGGCTTGAGCGCGATGACCAGCATCCAGACGAGCGGGAACACGGTCATCAGGCCAAGCGCCGCGGTCGCCAGCATCCAGGCGAACCTCGCCGCTTGTATCTGCGAACGCGCGGAAGGAGTTCGGCTGTCAGTCATGCTCGAAACGCCCGCCGCGCGTCAGTATGAAGAAGAAGACCGTGACCAGCATCAGCGCCAGCACCAGCAGCGATGCCATTGCCGACGCATAGCCGAAGGCCCCGAACTGGAACGCCTGCTTGTAGATGTAGATGATCAGCACCGAGGTCGAATTGACCGGCCCGCCCTTGGTCATCACATAGATCAGGTCGAAGACCTGGCCACCGGCGACAGCCGCGACCAGCGAGACCAGGAGGACGAAGAAGCTGGTTGGCTTGAGCAGTGGCAAGGTAATGTACCAGAAGCTTGTCGCTGGCCCAGCGCCGTCGATTTTTGCTGCCTCGTAATACTCTGCCGGGATGTCCTGGAGCCCGCCGAGGAAGATCAGCATATAGAAGCCCATAAGGAACCAGACGCTGACCAGCACCAGGGTGAACAGCGCGAGATTTGGATCGCCGAGCAGCGAAATTCCGCTGAGGCCGACGAGCGGCGCCAGCCGGCTGACGATGCCGACCTTCTCGACCAGCATGAGCTGCCACACGAGCGCCACTACGACCAGGCTGACCATCTGCGGAGCAAAGAACATCGAGCGCATGACCGCGTTGAAGCGGTTGGTCTTCTGGACCAGAAGCGCCAGCCCCAGCCCGGCGACGTAGAGTGCCGGCACCAGCATCACGGCATAGGCCACGGTCACCTTCACGGACGACCAGAACAACGGGTCGCCCCACATGCGCCTGTAATTGCCGAACCCGACGAATCTATAGCCGCCGAAGCCGTTGACCTCGAAGAACCCGACAGCGAGCGAAAGCAGCATCGGCACGCCGACGAACACCAGCAGGCCGAGCGCATCGGGCAGGACGAACAGCCATGCGGCGTAGCGCTCCCTTTGCTTGGCGGTAAGGCCGCGAGCGGATTTGGCGCTCGCGGCCGGCGATTTCATCTGGTCCATGCGCATACTGGAAAGCGGCCTAAAGAATCGGCGCGCCGGAATAGGACGCGAGGAACGCGTCGAGTTGCTGACTGGCCGCCGTCGCCGCCTGCTGGGCATCGACCCCGCCAAGCTGTGCCGACTGGATGGCATCGGAGATGATCTTGTAGGCTTCAGGCGGAATCCGCGGTTCGGCACGCGTTCCCGGGTGGATCTCCTTGGCGAAGGTGCCAAACTTACCCGTGCTGAAGACATCGGCGCCGGCCTTCAGCGCGCTGTTTCGCGGCGGCATGTCGCTCTTGGCGACCGTGCACCAGTTGACGACACGGTCGACCGAGGCCTGATCCATCGAGGCCAGCGCCCAGGCGCAGAACTGGGCGGAAGCATCCGGGTTCTTGCCCCCGGCATTGGCGACGAAAGCCCAGCCGCCGCCGACGGTGACGTATTTGCCATTGGCCGGCGTCGGCAATTTGAAGATGCCGTAGGGCACATCCTTGGCGTTGTTGTCCATCGCCGAAATGCCCCAGATGCCGCAGTTCTGCATGGCGCACAGCCCCGCCCCGAGATTGGCGACGATGTCGAAACCGCCGCCGACCACCTGACGGGGCGCCACGCCGGTATTGATGGCATCCTGCCAGAGCTTCAGCGCCTGGACGGTGGCCGGCGAATCGAAGGCGCTCTTACCGTCCTTGCCCTGGAATTCGCCGCCGCCCTGCCACAGGAACGGATACCAGGTGAAGTTCTGATAGTAGCCGGGCGTCGTTTCGAACAGCACGCCATAGCGGTTGGGCGTCGTCAGCTTCTTGGCAACCGCCAACAGCTCGTCCCAAGTCTTCGGCACGTCGTTCTCGTTGAGCTTTGCTTCCTCGAACGCTTTGATCGAATAGTAGAAGGCCATCGGCTCGACCTCCATCGGCACCCCGTAGATCTTGCCGTCGACCATGCGGTTGGCGATGACGCTTTCCGGAAAATCGGCCTTGGCGGCGTCCTCGATATGCGGCGTCAGGTCGGCCAGCACGCCGCCATTGTAATAACGCAGGAAATCGCCGGGACTGATGAGGAAGATGTCCGGCCCCTCGCCCGACGCGAAGGCCGTCGCCAGCTTGGAGCCGGAGATGTATTCGCTGTTGACGACATATTCGAGATCAACCTTCTGGTCGTGACCGTCGTTCCAGTCGGCCACCAGCTTCTGGAACCACTGGACCTGCGGTTTCACGTCTCCGCCAGGCGCATAGAACTGCCAGAATTTCAACGGCGCTTCCTGGGCGCGCACGGCCATCCTGTTGATGAACGGGAAGCCTGTGAGGCCGGCGGCGGCGAAAGTGGCGCCGCCCTGGATCAGCCGACGGCGGTTGAGGCCGGCTGACAGCCGGTTGCGGGTCGTTTTGTCAGTCATCATTTCCTCCCTTTGGTGTTCTTCGGTCGAACGTTGGCGAAGGGACCTCCGTTCCCTCTGCCGGCATTTGGCGTCATGCGCTGTCGGATGGGCTCAACGCGCATGGGATCACTTCGGTGCGTGGCGCGCCCTCGACTTTGCCGCCCAGGCGTTCGAGCAGCATTTCCGTGGCGCGCTTGGCGAGCATTGTCGGGCTGTTGCCGACACGGGTCAGCTTCGGCCTGACATATTCGAGCTGAGGCAGGTCATCGAAGACCGCGACGGCCATGTCCTGAGGGATATTGACCCCATGGTCATAGAATTCAGTCAGCGCACCAGAGGCCATCAGATAGTTGGCGAAGAACATCGCCGACGGCAGGTTTCCGCCGTGCTTCTCCAGGAGCCAAGTGACCGCCTCCCGTCCTGACGGGGCAAGATAGCTTCCCTCGAACCGCAGATCGGCGGCGATTGGCGCGCCATTGTCGGCGAGCCCTTTTTCGAAGCCGGCGGCGCGCGCCATCGCCTCCTTGAAAAAGGATGGCCCGGTGACATGGGCGACGCGACGGTGGCCCCTCTTCGCCAGATACTCGCCCATCAGATAGCCGCCGCCGAAATCATCCAGCTGGACGCTGTCGACAGCATGGTTGGGGAGATGGCCGATGAAGACGGCGGGCAGATCGAGCCCGAGCAGTTCGCTGTGCATGCCATGCAGCGCGAAGTCGGCGACAATGACGCCGTCGACCCGCTTGCGCCCGATCTGGCGCAAATACTCGCGCCCGTGAACCTGTGAATGTCCGCCCGGCACGTCGGTGTTGAAGATCAGCATGTCGAGGCCGACCACTTCGAGCGTCGACTGCGCCGTTTTCACCAGCTCCGGATAGAACGGGTTGCGGATGTCCGGGATCAGCATCGCGACGATGTTGGTGCGGCCGGTGCGCAGGCTTTGCGCCTGTGGGTTCGGCGTGTAGCCGAGTTCGTCGATCGCCGCTTGTACGCGTTCACGCAGCGATTTCGACACCCGGTCGGCATGATTGATGACATGCGACACTGTCGTGCGCGATACGCCCGCTCGCGTGGCAACTTTGGAAATCGTGCTCATTAATGACAGGTTATGAGCACATGAATGCATTTGCAAATCGATTTTTAGGGTGGGCCTCGCAAAAAGGAGCCGTCAGGCGGATAGGCTGCACAATGACCAATAGAAAAAGGCCGGACTGTTAAGCCCGGCCAAGCGTGAAGGTCTATAACCTCCAGAGGGGAACGCGCCGGACGCAATGGGAGGAGACATCCGACGCAACTCGCATATGGGTCTGTACTGGTGACGTTTCAACGATATGGCAGTGGACCAACATCGCTGCTGCCATAGAGCCAGGAACGCAAAGCATTCGAAGGGACCGGTGGATCGCAGCCGCCCGGTGGATACAAAGGCCGCCGAACGCAGGGCTGGGTCCATTGCTCCTGGTATAGGACTTCAGTCTGTAGGCCTGTCGACCAAGGACCTGCACAGCCAAACTTTGGTCCGAGGCTGCTATCGCAAAAGCCCCAAATGCGAGAGTTTCAGGAACCGAGCTCCGATGACCCCGTTGCGATGCCGACTGTTACAGGAGGCCGCTATGGACCCGAGCGTTCACCAGGCGCGTTGGTTGCTTTTTCCGTTATTTGGCCTGTGTTTCGGGATCGCGGCCATTGGATTTATTGTTGGCTGACGGTGGGAAGTCGGCGCTATCGCCGAGACGCAACCAAAGGAAGGCAAAAGACTTGCGCAGTAAATAGTCCCTTCCTGCGCTAGCGAGACCCACCAGTTACCATCGTGGGACTGGTGGGTCTTGACGTCCCGGATGCAAACCATTGTTTTAGGCATGACACGAATGCGAACAGGAGGCAGTACGACATAGCCGTACGGTTAAGGGGATTTCCAATATGCGACTGGCAACTTCATCGATGACGACCCGGAGACGAAGGACCGGATCTTCACGAGGACGTCGTGTCGGCATTTCTGCAATCCCGTTGACCTTCATTCTCGTCGTGAGCCCCTATCGCATCGTGTTCGATGGACCGTCGCCGACGCTCGGCCCGCAAACTGCCTGTGCCAAAGATGGTGGGAACGGAAATGGCAACGGGAACGGGAACGGCAATTCCGGCAATCCGGGTGGAAACTCCGGCAATTCAAACTCGAATAGCAATGCGGGCAAGGGCAAAGCAAAGTCGCAGGAGGACAATCCCCCTGATCTGGCCCCTGTGGCAAACCCCGACAGCAAGCCAAAACTCTTCATCAACGCGACCACAGGAGACCGGGTCGAGGTGCGTGGGCCGAGCGTCGGCGTGGTGCATTCGAACGGCCTCAGCGAACGCATCGACAGCGGCCAATATGAAATGCGGGATGCCAAAGGCCGCACCATCATTCGGCGCCTGGCGACGCGTTCTGACCGGGACAGGTTGCTCGAAATGATCGATTGACGGCCAGTTCACATAGCCGTGCCGTGCGGCAATTTTGGCTCAAGCATGATCGCGAACAGACGGATGCCGGCGCTCAGTCGCGTCGCGCAAGGTCATCGCGGCTTCGGTCCTGTTGCTGACGTTGAGCTTGGCCAGGATTCGCGTCATGTGGTGCTTTATCGTTTTCTCATGCAGGTTCAGCCGAAGCCCGATCCGCTTGTTGCTCAGTCCCGCAGCAACCAGCGTCAGGATCTCCCTTTCGCGGCTGGTGAGTTCGGCAAGTCCGTCAGCTTTCGCCGGCTCATTTGATAGAGCCGAGAGATCGGCCAACAGGCGCGCCGACAATTGTGGACAGACATATCGTTCGCCCGACGCTACCGTGCGCAGGATCGCAGCCAACGTCCTCGACCCGACCCCTTTCAGAACATAGCCCCTTGCCCCGCTCTGCAACGCCGTCATTACGTGCTGGTTTTCTTCCGAAACGGTCAGCATCACGATTTTCAGTGCCGGATGCCGCTCCAGGGCCGGTCCGATCACGCCAAGGCCACCCCCAGGCACCGAGATGTCCATCAGCAGAATGTCGGGCTGCCGGTCTTCGACTATCCGCAAGGCATCGTCTCTGCTGTCTCCTTCGCCGACGATCTCGAACCCGCCGATCTGATCGAGCGTGCGAACAACGCCTTCCCTGAATAGCGGGTGATCGTCGACGATAGCGAGCTTGATGGCTGCGGTCATGTCTGCCCCATTTCAATGATGTTGAGGGCCATTCTTACGACTGTGCCACTTTGTGAGGAAGTCACGGTAAACTGGCCCCCTAGGCTTTCCACCCGCTCGCGCAGCCCAACGAGCCCCAGCCTCTCGGGACGCACGATTTGCGGGTCAAAGCCGGGGCCGGCGTCGGACACTTCGATACAAACGCGCTCGCCGTCGAAATGTTTCTCGACCGACTGACCTTCACCTCCGGCATGGCGAAATCCGTTGTTCAGCCCCTCCTGGACGAAGCGGAAGATGCAGATCTTGGCCGCCGGCGACAATGTCGCATGGCCGCCGGTCATCGATAGCGCCACTTTGGCTCCGGTTCGTTCTTCGTGCGCCTGCACGGCAAGCTCGAGAATTTCGGCCAATTCTGCATGCTCGATATGCGGCAGGACAAGGCCCTTGCTGATGCTCCTGATCTCGCGCATGGCATCGTCCAGATGTGCTTTGATGGTTAGCAATTCCTGTGCACGTTCGGCTGGCGGCGTCGCGGGATCGGCAATGACGGGGCTGTCGATTCCCAGCGCCGCGAGAGCAACCAGTTGCGCGGGCCCGTCGTGCAAATCCGCACCGATGCGCCTGAGATAGCGTTCGTTGAGTGCGGTGGCGCGCTGCGAGGCACGCTGCACCCGCAGCCTCAACAGTCTGTTTTGAGCAAGCAGATCGGAGAGTTCGGCAATGCGCTGCTTCAACGAGCGGCTCTGCGAGCTAATCGTGCGGCTGCCGCGGAACACGATTGCCGAGAGCCCAAGGAAGAAAGCCGCTGTGACGGCGGCAACGTCCAGCCAGGTTCGAATGAGTGCCTGATGCAGGTTTCTTTCGAAATCAGTGGCGACCTCGTAGAATTCCGAAACGGCCACCACTTCCCCCGACCATGGCTGAAGCACCGGGTTGTAGATCTCGAGGAGATGCAGGCCGCTGGCTCTTTCGGCCTGGCTATCCGGATCGTCGAGCTTGTCGAATTCCGAAACCATTTGGCCTGCGAATGCCGCCCGGAGATTGTCGCTGGGTTCAAAGCGCTTGCCGATCAATGTCTTGTCGGTCGAATACAGGATGGTTCCGTCGCGACGCCAGAGCTTGAAGGATTCGAGCCTTGTGCCGAGTGCGCCTTGCCCCAGCGTTTCATCGAGCGCATGGGCAACGCTCTCATCTAAGACTTCGCTCTTGCGCATATCCGGAAGCAGTGGCGCGATGACGCTGTCCACGTAAAGAGCAGTAGCGGAAGCCGAATTCTGCGTGACCACGGCTTCTATGTGGCTCGTGACGGAAATCCCCACCACCACCATGGCCGACAGGGAGAATAGACCGCCCGCGAGCAGGAATTGCATTGCCAGCGACAGCGCATTCCAGCGGTCGACAAGGCTTGTCAGCCTGTGTGGCTTGGTGTTCCGAATGGCCCGCTCGGCAGCACGCCGCGCCAGTGGCGCGATTCTGGAGAGCCGGCTAATCCGTTGTCGAACGTCGCTGAAAGACGCCATCCTGGATCTGTAACCGATCAATCGCGAAGGAACTAGGGCTTGCGGACCGGACGAAAAGCGCATCCGGCGTTTTTTGCACAGACCGCCTCATTGCGTCGTCCGATAAAGTTCGGACGCGGCCTGCTTCAGCGCTGCCCGGCCATCTGGCCTCAGATACATCATATGCCCGCCTTCCAGCACCTCGCTGCGAATGGGCTTTGCGCCGGCAAGCGAAGGAATTTGACCAAGCAGGTAGCGCGAGGTCATGTAGGGCGTCACCAGGTCGCTGTAGCCGTTGACGATCAGCACACCAAGGCTGGGGTTCAGTGCCCGCGCCTGTTGCAGGTCGTCCATGACGCCGGCATAGCCCTGACGCGTCGGGCTCGTTCCGTAGTCCCAATTGCCGCTGATTTCGTGGTTGAGAAGCCGGTAGCTGATATCGGTGCGGAAGTTCAACTCGTCGCGCACATAGCCGACAAAGGCGGAGGTGAGCGCCGGCACGCTTCGGTCGAGCACCGGATCTGGACCGTCGACTCCCAGGCTCTCTGGCGCCACGTCCGCCGTCTCGATGGTACCGTCATAGGCGCTGAGAACATTGCCTTTTGCCCGTGCAAACTCCTTGGCGAAGAGCCCTATGGGAATGCGTGCAAAGTGGCGCTGGACAAGATCGAGCGGCAGACCGGTGACTGTGGCGACGCGCTGGCTCGCCAGGTGTCCACCTTGCTCCAACCCGCCGGCAAGCGCCGCCAGATAGTCACCGAGCGCATAGCGTTCGACTTCCGCCAGCCGCTCCTGCAGAGCCGGGCCGGAAACGCCTTCGCTGTGCAGGCGCACCGCCGCCAGCGACGGCAGCTCAAGCGCCCAGTGGAGCGGCTGGAACTCATCGGGGCGCACCAGCGTGAATTCGAGTGCCGGCGAGATCAGCACGACGCCGCTCGGGCTGATGCCGGTGTCTTCCTGAAGCTTCCTGGCGAGCAATGCCGCCCGAAAGCCGCCATAGCTTTCGCCGGCAAGAAACACCGGCGATGCCGTGCGGTTCGTCTGCGCCAGATAGAGCCGGATGAACGCGCCTATCGAGGCGGCGTCCTGACTGACGCCCCAGAAGCTGTGTGCTTCCGTGCCGGGCGCTTCGCGGCTGTAACCGGTTCCGACAGGGTCGACAAAGACCAGGTCGGTCATGTCGAGCCAAGTGTCGGGGTTATCGAACAGCCTCTGTGGCGGCGGCAGGAAACTTCCATCGGCCGCCGTCGCCAGGACCCGCGGACCGAGTGCGCCGAGATGCAGATAGGCGGAGGCCGCTCCCGGACCGCCATTGAACACGAAGGTGATCGAGCGCCGCGGATCCGGTCCCGTTTCTTTTCCGGGGTGCAGGGCATAGGCGACGTAGAAAATCTCGGCGGTGATATCGCCTGTGCCGGACGGCAATGACAACGTGCCGGCTTTGGCCTCGTAATCGAGCGTGCGTCCGGCAATGACGATCGAATGATCGGAAGTCTGCGGCGGCGGCAGGAGCGAGAGAACCCCGCCCGCAGGCGGCCGCTGGGCCGTCTCGGCATGACCGGACCCAGCGCCGGCGACCAACAGCAGAAGAGCGAGGGCGATTTCTTGCAGCTTGATAGGCATGACGTCTCCGGAGCAACTGGCTGGAAACTAGCACACCGTCGGCCGAACCAAAGTCACAGCACCGTGCGCCAGTACATCTGACAAAAGGGGTCGGGGGTGGGAAAGCCCAGGCGGAAGATAGGGCGCGAGGGTCACGGCGGCAGCGTCAACCCCTTGCAGCAGATACGCGGTGGCATAGCGTGCCAACGACTTCGTGAATTTCTGCCGGTTGACTCGATTGGCTCACTTCCTAGGTTGGCATTGGGGCTCCCGTGCAATCCGAAGTTGGTATGACATCTTTCCACATCCGAAAGCTTGCCCTTCTCGTTCTATCGGCAAGCGCCGCCATCCTGTCCTCCTGCGTCATGCCGGACGACACGTCGAGCAGTGCGAAGGAAGACGCCACGGCGGCGGCCGCCCGCAAGGAGATGGTCGGCCTCAGCGAAGCGGACGTTCGAATGTGCGCCGGCTTTCCGACCGCCACCGCCGATGTTGGCAGATCCGGCCAGATCTGGACCTATCAGCGCGTCGTTCAACGCGGCAATCTCAACATTGTGGTTCCGACCGTGGCCATTGGCCCCGTCCCGGCGCTCGGAGGTTCCGTCAACGTCGCCCCCGGCGGCTATTGCAACACGCAAATTCGAATGATTGACGGCCATGTTGCCGAGATCGCCTACGCCGGCGACAACAACCTGCCGAACAACCGCGATGCGCTCTGTGTCAGCACGGTGGACGCCTGCGTCGCCTATGCCCGTCAGCGCCATCCAGTCAGGGCGATGGCCCGTACGAGGTGACCCGGATCAAGCACGCCGCTGCTGGTTGCTTTGCCGGCTAATGGATTTTGCCGAGCTCCGATTTGAGGACCAAACGACTTACCTAGATCCATGCTCTCAACCGCCGACCCCATCGCGAATAGCGCAGAAATAGCGGTCGGTTCCGACCTGCCCACCTTTGAGGGCAATTTCCAGCCCGTCAATCGCCTTTATGCGCGAATGCGCGAGACAAAGCGGCGAGCCCGGCGATGCCGGTAGCGGCATTCGCACCGTCAGCGCATCGACGCCCATCTGGCCAAGTGCATGGCTCGACGTGTCGCCGCCGGCGATAACCACGCGCTGCAGTCTCTGCTCGAGCGTCAGTTCGCGGAGAAGCTCGCCAAGGCCGCGGCCAAGCTTATGGCGGGCGCCTTCCCAGAGATCGATTTCAGCACCGCGGTCGGCCGCGGGTCCGAGCGCGGTGTAGAGGATGACGCTGCGCCCGGCTGCCAGACTGGAGCGGCCGGTTGCAACCGCGCGCGCAATAGCGTCGTCGGAAGCCTCAGAAACCAGTTCGACCGGGTCGAGCTCGATCCCGTCGAAGCCATCGGCCAGAGCATGCCGGATCTGTCGTTCCGTCGTCGGCGAGCAGCTCCCCGAGACCACGGCGATCCTGTCGGCAGCGCCCGGCGGCGAAAACGCGGGGTTGGCATCCACGATCCGGTTCGATGCCCATTCAGCCAGCAAGGCATATTCGATGCCCGAAGAGCCGACGACGAAATAACCGCCCGGCTTGCGAGCGCGCCATATCTCCTTGCCGGCAAGCGCCTGGGTTTCCAGGCTGTCGACATCGACAAGCACGATGTCTGTGCCATTCTCCACAAGCCGGTCGAATGCTTCGGACCGCGACGCCGCTTGCAGCGTCGCCAGGTCGACCAGCCCAGAGGCGAGGTCTGTCTGACGCGACAGATGGATCAGCAGATCGGACTCATCCATCGGCGTGGTCGGATGACGGCTCATCACGGGATGGCGATCGATACGGAAATATTTGTCGCGATAGGCCGCGAACAGATGGCCGAATGCGGTGTAGCGCTTGAGCTGCGGCGCGCCGACGACCAGCGGCACGCTATCTTGCCGGAAAACCGAGCGGCCGATCTCGATCGCCCTGCCGATGCTGCCGATCGCCGGGCTGGAATCGAAGGTCGAGCAGACCTTATAGTGGCAGATCTCGGCGGTAAGGGTTTTCAGCCAGGCGAAGGCGTTGCGCAGATGCGTGTCCATCCACTGCGGCGTCTCGCTTCTGCTGGTGCCGGCCAGCCCGATGGCGCGGCAATGCGCAAACTGCGAAAGCAGCGCCTCGTCGGGCTGGCGCATGAACAGCACGGTCGGCACCCCGCCGAGCTCGAGCGCCTCCATCACGTCGGTCGAGCCGGTGAGGTCGTCGCCATAATAGCTCAGAAGCAGGCTCTGCATGGCGTCAGGCCGCCTTGCCGTCGCCGAACTTCTCGATCGACTGCGCCAGCTCGACATGGCTCAAGGCATAATCCGCCAACGGAATGTCTTGGACCGCCGCCTGCCAGGCTTGCTGCACGGCGCGGACGCCGGCGCCCGGCCCGTCCGGGTGGCTGACGATGCCGCCGCCGCAGAGATAGAGAAGATCGACCGTCAGGCCGGTCCGCTGGAAGGTTTCAGGCGCTTGCCCGCCCCACTGGCCGGAGCCGGCGACCGGCAATGCGCAATCGGCCGGCGAAAAGATCGGCGTGGTCACCGCCTTGAACGATTCGACGAAGGACCAGTCCGGTTCCCAGTATTTCGAGGCGATGCCGTTGATCTGGAACTGGTCGACGCCGAGCAGCCGCCAGAACTGCTGCCAGACCTTGAAATCCATGCCGAGGCCGGGATGGCGGGTGAGAATGTCCCAGCCATTGCGGTGGGCGTGGAGCACCAGCTTCGAGCGTTTTCTTAGAAAGGCCATGCCGCCGAAGCCCACGGAATTGATGTTGACCACCGCGCAATTGCCGCCGGCCTTTACCACCAGATCGTGGTTGCGCATCATCTCGTCGGGATCGGCATGTGAGATGCCGAAGGCATACATGACCTTCTTGCCGGTCTTCTGCTCCTGGTCGAGGATCAGCGGCATGATTGCCTTCACCCGCTCCGACAGCGGCGAATAGGCCGGGCTCATCAGCTTCTCGTCGTCCTTGATGAAATCGACGCCGGCGGCAATCAGCTCTTCCACCATTGCGGCCGTCTCGTGCGGGCGGAGCCCCAGCGCCGGCTTGACGATGGTCCCGATAATCGGACGATCGGTGACACCGGTCAGCCTGCGGCTGCCCGTGACGCCGAATTGCGGGCCTGGATGCGCGCTGCGGTACTCCTCGGGTAGCTTCATGTCGACGACACGGATGCCGGACAGGCCCTTGATCGAAAAGGTGCCGCCGATGGCGATGGTCATCAGCGCCGACAGGTCGGTGCCGATGGCGTCCTGCGGAAAGCCAATGTCGACGTCGGCGCGTTTGAACGGGCCATTGCTTGCTTCTGGAAGTGACGGCCGGTCCGCGTCCGGCAGATGCCGTATCGCTAGGACGCGCGCCGCGACCCTGGCCTTGAGCTCTTCGGTCTCGCCGGCCAGCGCGACGAAGGTTCCGGTCGACTGGTCGCTTGCGATCTTGGCCGCCAGCGCCTCGATATTGCCTGGCGTTTCGATGCGATAAGTAAGAACAATCATATTCGCGCGGCCTGCCGGGGTGAGTTCGAAAAAGGTTCCTTGGCCCTCGAAATCTGGTATAATGAGTACATAAGCATTGCAAGCCCTATCCGGCCTGGCAGGTAAGGGCGAGGGGGCGACAGGCGTACCGGAATTCGCGGCGGAAATGCTAGATAGAGGCCGGTCATAGGAGTGATTCGCGACGATGAACCGTTCGGAGCCGATCGTCCGGCGCAAGCTTTCCGACGAAGTATTCTTGAGACTGAAGCGCCTGATCACCAGCGGCGAATTGCTGCCGGGCGACGACATGCCGTCGGAGCGCGAATTGATGGAGCGCTTCGAGGTCGGCAGGCCGGCCATCCGCGAGGCGATGCAGGCGTTGAGCAATATGGGGCTGGTCGCGATCTCGCATGGCGAGCGGGCCAAGGTGCTGCAGCTGACCGCCAAGTCGATCATCAAGCAGGTCGACGGCGCGGCCAAGATCATCCTGTCGTCATCGAAGGACACGCTGGAGCACCTCAAGAACGCGCGTATCTTCTTCGAGCGCGGCATGGTCAAGGAAGCCGCTGAAAAGGCCACCGCCGAGGATGTGCAGCGGCTGCGGGCAACCGTCGCCGAGCAGCGCAGCTTTCGCGGCGACTCGGAAGCCTTCATATCCGCCGACATGAAGTTCCACACCCAGATCGCGGCAATATCCGGCAACCCGATCTATGTCGCGGTCAGCGAGGCAATGCTTGGCTGGCTAAAGGAGTACCACACCGAAATGCTGATCTGGACCGGCAAGGAAAAGTTCACGCTGACCGAGCACGAAGAGATCATCGGACGCATCGAAGCCAAGGATGCGGATGGCGCCGAGAAGGCGATGATCAAGCACCTCGAACGCTCGCGTGCGCTTTACGTGATGAATTCCGGCAACTGAAAAAGAAGCGCAGTCCCGACCGGCTTAGCGGCCGGGACCCTGTTCATCGGTTTTTCTGACTGACCAAAGATTAGGATGCAGCTTCGGGGCAAGCGGCAACATCCCGAGGCAACACCGTATTCCGCTGCTTCAGCGTCAGCGCAAGAACCGCCCCGAGGAGAGCCGCCGCCGCCGCGAACCAACCGGCGACGCGCAGCCCGTTGACGACATCCGGTGCGACGCCGGCCTGCCCGCCCAAACCGACCCCACCCAAACCGACTTTGGCCACCGCAAGAATGGCGGCGAGACCCAATGCAGCGCCGATCTGCAGGGAGGTCGACGCCAGCGCCCCACGAACAAGGCGTCGGCGCCACTCCGGAAGCGGCAGCTACGAACAGCGTCGTAAAGGCGATGCCGCCGTCAGCAAGCCCGTATACGGCCATCCTGGAGGCGCCGCGCTTTTTCTGGAATTGGCAATTTTGACAAAGACTATGCTAGACTTGCCATCCGACGAGAACGACACCGGGAGTACCGCAATGGCTGTCAGGAGCCTCCACGTTGTGATCTGGCTGCCGTCGAATTTCTATTCGGCCGTCGTCTCCACGCTCGTGGAAATGTTTCAGCTTGTGAATGACGTCTGCCGTTCACAGGTTCTTTCATGTGAGTTCGTTTCAAGGGGCGCGCCGTCAACATCAAGCACCGGAATTTCCTTCCCGACAAAGGCTCAACCATCCCGAAAAATGGATGTCCTGATTCTCATTGCGATGCCGGGTGTCGAGATTCCGGAGCTTCTGCGCTCGCTCGACGAGGAGAGTGAACATTCAAAACCGCTAATAGCGCTCGCGCAGCAGCAGGACGCAATCATCGCCGCACATTGCGGCGCATGTTATCTGCTCGCCAATTCGGGATTATTGGACGGCAAACGCGCGACGATATCCTGGTGGCTGAAAACCGAGGCAAGCCGCCGGTTTCCGCAAGTGCGATGGGACTCTTCCCGCCTGATCATTCGCCAGGACCGCCTTTACACATGCGGAGGCGGGTTTTCCGGACTCGAACTCGCCAGGGCTTTGCTGATCGATCTGGGCTTCTCAAAGGAGGAGCGGATCATTCGAAAACTTCTAGTTCTTCCTCCGCCGCGCAAATTCCAGAGTCCCTACGAATTTCCTCTCGACGAAATTTCGAACGAGGCCAGCCCATTCGAGAACAAGCTGCGCGAGCTCTCGAAAGACAAGATGCCAGAAATCGATTTGAAATTTCTCGCAACCGAATTGGCGATGTCTTCGCGAACCCTGTCTCGCAGATTTTTCGACGAGCTCCAGACAACGCCGGGAAAATGGATCCAGGAAAGGCGGCTGGAGTTGGCAAAATCGATGCTTGAGGAAACGAAACTGAGCGTTTCAGAAATTTGCTATCGGGTGGGATATCAGGACGTCGCTTCGTTCAGCCGTCTTTTTTCCAAGACCACTGGAATGGCACCAGGCGAGTTTCGAAAGCAAATCCGGTGACAAGTCGGCAGCGGAAGTGCTGCGGCTACGGGCAACCGCTGCGGAACTGCGGCGACTCATGAACCCTGGCAAATGACTTCAGCCGATCCGGACGATTGCGTAGGGCGTCATCGCAAGACGGTCGCGGCCCGACGTGTCTCGCTGAATCTGGCGTGACATTCGTCCATCCCAGAGCTTCAGAGGACCCTGATCGGAGCCGAGCCCGGAAACATCGACCGGAACGTCATCAGGGGTAAGGTTCGCCAGCCAGATGATGATCTTGCCTGTCTGGGAGCGGCCGGCCACTGCCAGCACCCGCGTCTCATCGGTCGTTGTCGCCGCCACATGCGCATGGCCGGCCAACTCGCAAAGTCCTTTCACCGCGTGGAAAATCAGCCGAGCTGTACCTTCCTCGACCGGTTCACCCGACGAGGCCAACACGCCGAACGGCCCGGTGAAGCTGCAGAGCGTGAGCATTTCGAGCCCCGCCGGAGCGACGCTGGCGGCGTAGCCGATCGTCCATGCGGCTCCGAACAGCCCGGCATGGCGAGGATCGCGGTCGGCCATGGCGATGCGCTGACTGTCGGGATTGGCCTTGGTCGCACCGCCATAGGGATTCTGGCGCATGGCAATGGTCGACGGCCCGATCCGATAGGGTTTTGGCCCGAAGATCGCCCTCACCGAGGCTGTGATGAAAGGCAGCGCCTCCAGCGATTGCATGACGCTGAGATCGTCGGCGGCGTGCACGATCGGGCATGTACAGTGGGTGACGAAATCGAGGAGGTCCGCAGGAACGCGCTTGCGGTTGAGCTCGGTGAAATAGCTGACCATGCCGCCGCCGAGGCGGATGTCGGGAAAGGCACGCCGCGCCGCGGCATAAACGTCTTCGAGCGGCGGGCATTGCGGCCATGCGCTGCCCGGCGGCGTCGACTGCCGGTCGACCGAGGGCGAGACGGCAATGGCCGAGAGCTTGAGACCGGCCTTGCGCACCCCGTCGGCGGCGCCTGAGAGCTCGGCGTCGAGATCGCCATCGCAGGCAATGACACATTCGAGCGTTGTCCGGACCGGATAGGCGGCGGCGAGCTGGGCGTAAGCCCTCAAGGCGTCGAGCCCATGGCCACGCGTCGGGTCGTAGTGGAACATCAATTGCTGCGGACCAAGCTCGGACAGCATCGGCAGCTTGCCCAGCGCGGCCTCGACCTCATCCGGATAGATGATCACGCCGATATCCGGCAGCGCCGGTCCGGCTTGGCCGAGCGTGACGCGAATTGGTTCGGCGGTTGCCGCAGCAGCTGGCACTTTCCCGCGACCCTCTATCCGCAAGCTGATGGTCTGGCGGAAGGTCTTGCCGGCAGGCAGCACATAGGGCCATGGCAGCGCGAGCGGCCGGACATAGGTCTTGTACGACGCATCCGACCAGTTGCGCTGGTCCTCCATCTCGAACGTGTCGCCTTCCGTCCGGCATTCGGCGGTGACGCCCGGCCGGACCTCATGGGTGATCGCCCGTAAAGCCTTGAAAGGTTGCCAGGGATCGATCAGCTCCGGAAGCCGCGTCGCGACCACACTGCCGTCGGTATGCTCGATCGTGACCGGGCTGCCGGCCAGGCCGGCTATCGGATGCAGAATGCAGAAGCCACAGCGATTGGTTTCGAAATCGCTGTCGGGAAGAGCGCTCACGTCGAAGACCAACTGGCCATCGGCGGAGCCCTTGATGGTCGCGCGGAAGCCAAGCCGGCTGCCGTCCGGTGCTTGGCAACTTGCCGAATAGCTGACGGAAAAAGCCTCGGCATCCTGCTCGATGGTAAGGTCGGCCAGTGTCGGCTCGTAGGTGCCCCAGTCGCGATCCCTGACGATGTAGGCGATGGCGCGCAGAACTTCGGTGCCGCCATGCCGAATGGTGCGCAGATTGCCGTTGACGAAGTCCGCCGTCAGCGCGCCGGCGCGCAGCCTGACCGGTTCGGCTTCAACGGCACGTGTGCCATAGAGGAGGAAGGCGTCGGCTGTCATTTCAGCAAGGCGTCGAGTTGCACCGGCTCCCGGCTTGCGGCGCCGGCATACGCCGCCTCTACCAGCGCCAATGTCTTGAGATTGTCCGCGCCCGAGGTCGCGGGCTCGGTTCCGTTGGTCAAGCAATCGACCCAATGCCGCTGGATTGCGACGACGCTTTCCTGGATGTTGTGCCATGGTCGCGATGCCCAGGCCAGCAGCGGTGGCGAGACGTCGCTGACGACTGTCCCGCTCCTGCCGGTGACGGCGAGCTGGTAGCCTTGCGCCAGCCGGATCGTGCCATCGCTGCCGTCGATCTCGATCAGCGTCTCCGGAAACGGCTCTGTCGCGAGCTTGCTCGCGTAGCTGCAGTCGACCACGGAGGTCGCGCCGCTCGCATGGTCCATCAGCATCGTCGCGACGTCCTCACCGGCGATATTGGGATTGATGCGCGCCGTTCGCGCAGTGACCGTCGAGACGTCGCCCAGCAGAAAGCGGGCGATGTCGAGGATGTGGATGCCGAGATCCTCGATGATGAAGCGCCTTCCGGTCGCCAGATAGGGCTGGCCCGAAAACACGTCATAGGCAGAGCGGAACGAAATCCGTCCGAAGAAGGGCGTGCCGATTTCGCCGCTGTCGAGCACGGCGCGCACCGCCTGGATCGGCGACTGCCAACGAAAATTCTCATGCACCATCAACGGCACGCCGGCGTCGGCGCATGCCTTCACCATCGCCTTGGCGTCGGCAAGCGTCGGCGCGAACGGTTTTTGGCAGATTACCGGCACGCCGTGCTGCGCCGCCATCTCCACGAGCGTTCTGTGGCTTGGTGCGGTGGTGGCGATGTCGACGAAATCCAGCCTTTCGCCGGCAAACAAAGCAGCCGCGTCGGTATAGCGCCGCGCGACCCCGAACTGGTCGCCGACGATCCGCAGCCGGTCCGGATCGCGGTCGCAGATGGCGGCGATCGAGGCTCCCTCTATGTCGCCCCAGGCATGCATCTGATTGACGGCGAAGAAGCCGCAGCCGATCAGCGCTCCACGCAGCTCCGCCACGGTCAGCCTGCCTTTGCCATCTGCATCAGCGTGACACGGCTCTGCAGTCGGCGTTGCGCCTGGTCGACGACGACGGCGACGATGATAACGAGGCCCTTGATCACCATCTGCCAGAACGAGCTCACCCCCATCATCACCAGCCCGTCGGAAAGGATGCCGATGACGAAGGCACCGACAATGGTGCCGCCGATCGTGCCGCGGCCGCCCGACATCGAGGTGCCGCCGAGCACCGCCGCGGCAATGGCGTTCAGCTCGAAGCTCTCGCCGGTCGCCGGATGCGACGCCATCAGCTCGGACGAGATGATCAGCCCGACGATCGCGGCGCAGAAGCCAGAGAACATGTAGACGAACATCTTCACCATGTTGACGCGGACGCCCGAAATTCGCGCCGCCCGTTCGTTGCCGCCGACCGCGAAGATGTGACGGCCGAGCGGGGTGTATTTGGCGAGATAGGCCGCCCCTAGCGCAACAACGAGCAAAATCCACAATGCGACCGGCAGGCCGAGCAACCGGCCGGCGCCGAGAAAGCCGAATCCGGTGGTGCCGAGCTCCGGCTTGCCAATGAGATTGGGGAAGGTGCGCCCGTCCGACGACAGCAGCGCCAGGCCGCGCGCGACATAGAGCACGCCGAGCGTGGCGATGAACGGCGCAACGTTAAGCCTGGTGATCAGCAAGCCGTTGACGGCGCCGATCAATATGCCGACGGCAAGCGTGATCAGCGCGATCTCGAAGACGTTGAAATAGATGGTATAGCCGACCTGCAGGTCGATGCCGTTCAGCACGAGATAGCCGGCCACCATGCCGCACAGCCCAACGATCGAGCCGACCGACAGGTCGATGCCGCCGGTGATGATGACGAAGGTCATGCCCATTGCCAGAAATGCATTCAGCGCAACGTGCTTCGACATCAGGATAAGGTTGGCGGCCGACAGAAAATTGGGTGCAGCGATCGAGAAGAATAACAGCACCGCGATCAGCGCGATGAACGTCCTCGCCTTCATCAGCGTCAACAGGACCGAGCCGCTCGACATGGGGGTGACCGCCGCCTTGGCCGGAATGTCAGTCATGCGCCTTGCTCTCCATGCGGGACCGGTCCGTGGCCGAGCGCCGAGGCAGCGACAAGGGCCGCCTCAGTCGCCTCGGCGCGATCGAACATGCCGGTCAATTTTCCATTGCTCATCACCGCGATCCGGTCGGACAACGCCATCACCTCATCAAGATCCGAGGTGGCAAACAGGATCCCCAAGCCGTCGCGCGACAGCTTGCGCATGGTGCGGAAAACGTCGGCCTTGGCGCCGACGTCGATGCCACGGCTGGGCTCATCCATCAGCAGCACCTTCGGCCCGGTGAGCAGCGCCTTGCCGATGACCACCTTCTGCTGGTTGCCGCCCGATAGCGACGAGACTTCCTGCGCCGGGTCGGCGACCTTGATCGCCAGTTCGCGTACCGTCTGGGCCACCGCCTGTCTTTCGGCGGCACCGCGAATGTGGAATAGACGCACGAACCGGGACAGGCTTGCCAGCGTCAGATTGCTGGCGACGGAGAGGATCGACACCAGCCCTTCGCGCTGGCGGTCTTCGGGGATCAGCGCCAGGCCGCGCCGGATGCGCCGCGTCGTGTCCCGCTCGTGCACCTTCTTGCCGGTGATGAATATCGTTCCGGTCGAATGGCCGTGGCGGCCCATGATGCAGTCGAACAGCTCGCTGCGTCCGGCTCCCATCAGGCCGTAGATGCCGAGAATCTCGCCGGCGCGCAGCGAAAGCGAGACATGGTCGACCGCAAGTCCGCCGGTGGCGCGCGGCAGGCAAATGTCCTCGGCGCGGAATATCTCTTCGCCCGGCACATGGCCATCGGCTTTGGCGAAGTCCTTGGCGTCGGAGCCGATCATCTGCCGCACGATCCACTGCGTGTTGACGTCTTTCATCTCCGCCTGGCCGGTGATACGCCCATCGCGCAGCACGGTGATGGTGTCGCCGATGCGGATCAGTTCCTCGAGCCGGTGCGAGATGTAGACGATTGCGACGCCGCGCGCCTTGAGGTCGGCAATCACCTTGAACAGGATCTCGACCTCCGCCGCGCTGAGCGCCGAGGTCGGTTCATCCATGATCAGGATGCGCGCATCGAGCGAAACCGCTTTGGCGATCTCGACCAGCTGCTGCTGGCCGATGCGCAGATCCTCGACCAGCATGTCCGGCCGGATGCCGGCTTCCAGGCGTTCCAGGAATTCCGCCGCGCGGCGCTCCTGCTCCCGGCGGTCGATCTTGCGGAAGCGGTTGGTGATTTCGCGGGTCGCGAAAATGTTTTCGGCGACAGTCAGGTTGCCGAACAGGTTGAGCTCCTGGAACACCATGCCGATGCCGCGGTTCACCGCGTCCCCGGATGAGGAGAAGGAGACCTCTTCACCGTCCAGCAGAATGCGCCCGAGGGTCGGCTGCTCGACACCGGCGATGATCTTCATCAGCGTCGATTTGCCGGCTCCGTTTTCGCCGACCAGCACGTTGACCGCGCCCTTGCGCACCTCAAAATTCGCACGTTTGACCGCGACGGTGCCCGAATACACTTTCGAGACATCCTCCAGCTTCAGGATGACGTCTTGATCGCCGGTCATGGCTTCGGCCCGATCTCTGCCTCCGCCGGCGTCACCAGCGGCAGGTCCTGGCCACTGCCTGGCGTATAGGCGCCGAGGATCTTGACGCTTCGGCCCTCGAGTGCCTCGCGCGGCAGCTTGGAAAGCACGGTCTTGTCCGCGTAGGCGTTGAAGGCCTTGCCGAATTGGGCGAAGTCGATCTGGTTGGTGAAATCGTTGAATTGAATGAAGTCGAGGCTGTCGCGCAGCGCGGTCCCACGCATGGCGGGGCCGATCTGCACCCGCGCATCCGCCTTGCCGTCGCCGTCGGCATCGACGTCCATCGTCGCCGCGCGTGACTGTGTATTGGCTGCAACGACCTTGCCCTCGAGCCGGACGGCGAAGGTCCATGGCGAATTCGCCTGCTTATTCGGATTGCCGTATTTGGCACCGGCAGCGGCGGGATCGGTCTTCGCCAAAGCATGAACCTCGGGAAACGGCCCGGCCTTCTGCTGCAGATAGGGTATCACTTTCGCCGCCCAGATGTCCTCGACCATCTTGTCGGGATTGAAGCCCGTGGCATTGCCGCTGGTATCGCCTGACGGCGTCGGCAGGATCTTGCAGGCGGTCAGGCTGACTATTGCTGCAAGGAACGACGCGACAAGGATCGGCCGGGTCAGCTTGTTGAACATGTCGGCTCGTTCGGCATGGCGGTCAGGAGCACCCAGGGAAATGGAAGCAAGGGACGAACCGAAGGCTCGTCCCTTGCTGCTTGATGTTACGCCGGCTCAGTTGGTGAGCGCGAACGTCTCCAGCTTGGCGGCATTGTCGCCATTGACCAGGACGCAGTCCATCAGCTGCTTTTCCTCAGGTGGAGACTTCTTGTTCTTGATGAAGTCGTTGGCCTGCTCGACCGCCATCTGCGCCTGCGCGAAGGCCGGCTGCAGGACCGTCGCCTTGATGCCGCCGGAGGTGATCGAGTCGCGCACGTCGTTCGACCCGTCGAAGCCGACGACGATGACGTCCTTGCGACCGGCAGCGGCAAGTGCTGCATAGGCGCCCATCGCCATCGTGTCGTTGCCGGAGATCACGCCCTTGATGTCCGGATTGGCCTGGAGGATCGATTCCATCTTGGAGTAGGCCTCGGTCTGGCTCCAATTGGCCGACTGCTGCGCCACCATCTTCAGGTCCGGATAGTCGTCGATGACGTCGTGGTAACCCTTGGAGCGGATGCCGGCATTGGTGTCGGATTCCTTGCCGACGAGCTCGACGAAATTGCCCTTCTCGCCCATCAGCTTGACGAATTCCTGCGCGCCGAGCTGGGCGCCCTGATAATTGTTGGAGACGATCTGCGCCACGGCGACGCCGGTGGCATTGATCTCGCGATCGATCAGGAATGAGGGAACACCCGCATCCTTGGCCTTCTGCATGGCAGCGACGGTGGCGTCGGCGCCGGCATTGTCAAGGATGATCGCCTTGGCGCCGCGGCCGATCGCCGTGTCGATCAGCTCGGACTGCTTGTTGGCGTCGTCGTCATGGACGAGCACCAGCGCTTCGTAACCGAGTTCCTTGGCCTTGGCTTCCGCACCGACGGCTTCCGCCTTGAAGAACGGATTGTCGTGCGAGGGCGTGATGATGGCGATCAGATCCGCCGCGTAGGCGGGTGCGGCGGTGCCAAGCGCCAGCATGCCGGCAAAAGCCGCAAGCGTCATTCTGCGTGTCAGTTTCATGTATTCCTCCCGTTGAAAACCCGTGCCTTGATCCCAAGGCTGTATGCATTCAATTCGTTGGCCAGCGCAGATCGCGGATCGCGTCAGATTCATAAGCCTTTTGCCGGCTTCACCTCGACGGATCGCTTCCCCGCTATCCTCCACTCGTCCAGGCCCTGAGCTTGCTGCGAAGCTTGATGGTCCGAGCCATCGAACAGCTAAGCCAACTGGTATGATGAGTCAATGACAATTTCAGGTGACATGTCCCGGAAGACGCGTCGGCACCCTCAAGTGATGCGCTGAATGCTCGCAGCAATCTCCTCCGGCTCGAACACCCGCTTCCAGTCATCGCGCATCAGCACCGGCTTGCCGAACTCTATCGCCTTGTTGCAGGCGTCGGAGAACACGCCTTTGGTCTCGCCGAAGATGACGGCGCCAAGCACGTTCATATGGCCAAGCAGGAAGTCGAGCGCCGCCTGCCTGTCGACCCCGCGCGCCACGACTTCGTCGACGGCCTCTTTCATAACGACGAGCAGTGAAGCGCATACCGTTTCCGAAAGGCCGGGCTCGAGCAGTGCCATCTGATCGACCGTGACGCGATGCGAGCGCATGACCGGGGCCCAGATGATCTTGGCGATTGCTTCACCCTTGGCGAAATCTTCCTCGGGTCCCTGCATCAAGGCGCTGACCATGTGTTGCTTGGCCTTGACGCCGCCGAAATAGTCCTTCTTGGCCGCCATGTCGGTCTCGTCGTTGAAGATCGGCGGATGGCACGGGTGGGTGACGAAATAGGTCAGGTCCGGCCGCTTCGGCAGGTGGCCGGCGAAAGGTGCTGCGGCGTCGAGCACGACGACCATGGTGCCGGCGGCAAGCTTGCTCTCGATGCTCGCCGCGACCTTGCCGATATGCGTGTCCGGCACCGCCAGGATCACCACATCGGCGCCATCAAGCGCCTCATCGGCACTGACCGCGTCGATGCCGAGATCCGATTTCAGCCGCTCGCGACCGGCGTCGCTGACCTCGACATGGCGTATCGTATAGGGAGATCCGCGAAAATTGGTCGACAGGCGGTAACCCATTTTGCCGCCGGCACCAAACAGCGCAATCGTTGTCATTGTCCGTTACTCCTGATTTCCAACGACGGCTCTGCCGATCGTCATCCTATTGACCTTGTATGCACACTGCCGCCGGTTGGCGGATTAGACAGGCGGGAGCCGCCGCTCAGCTTGGCCCATCCCTGGCCAGCGCTCCGTCGTCGTTGCTTGCGGGTTCGACGGAGGGTCGCCTCGCCAACGCCTGCCGCCCGGCAAGGGCGAGCACGAAGATGACGACGATGCCCTGGACGATGTCCTGGGCACCGGGAGGCAGGCCGATGATCTGCATGGTGGTGACGATCAGGATCAGAAGAATGCTGGCAAACAGGGTGCCGATCGCGGTCGCCGAGCCGCCGAAGATGAGCGTCCCGCCCAGCACCACCGCGGCGATCGACTGCAGCAGATAAGGCTGGCCCATCTCGAGGAAGGCGCCGCCGATATAGGCCCCGAGCAGCAGGCCATCGAGCGCCGCCAGCACCGATGAGATGATGAACGCCGATGCGATCACCGGACCGTTGCGGATGGCCGCCAGCCGCGCCGCGGTCCGGTTCTGGCCGACCGCCGACAACAGCTGCCCGAACACCGTGTAGCGCAGCACGAAGGACGCGGCCGCCACCCCCAGGATTGCGATGACGGTCATGATCGGCACGCCCGCGACGCGGCCCGTGGCCAGATGTTTGAGCGTCGGGCTGACGGCGAATCCTGTTATCGCCCGGTTGGACAGCAGCGTCGCTGTCGCCAGCACATAGCCGGTCGCCAGTGTGGCGATGATCGCTGGTATGCCCAGCCTGACGACGAGCAGCGCGTTGAGCGCACCGACCGCGAGGCCAAGCACGATTGCGACAAGGACGCCAATGGCAAGATTGGCGTCCTGGCCTTTGATGGTGAGCAGCGCGACGAAGGCGCTGAGCGTAATCACCGAGGCGACCGACAGATCGATATTGCCGCGCCCGGTCGTCACCACGAACATCTGGCCGATACCGGCGACCGTCAGGAAGGAGGCCGAAAGCAGGATGCCCGACAGGCTGAACAGGCTGAACCGGTTGGTGACCGCCGACAGTACGAGCCACAACAAAAGCACGCCAATCGCCGACCAGATCCAGCGGTTCCTCTGCGCCCAGATGCTGAACGCGTTCAGCGCATTCATTGTTCGCTCCTGCGGTCGGCCGTCAGGCTGCGCAGCGTCAGCAGTGCTATGAGGATCAGTCCTTGCGTCGCGGCATTGAAATCGCTGCTGACGTTCAGCGTGCCGAGCAGCGCCCCGATCAGCGACAGGGTGACGGCACTGACAACGGCACCGAGCGGCGAGATGACACCACCCAGCAAGGCACAGCCGCCCATGACCACGGCCGCGACGCTGAGCAGCGTGAACGAGTTGCCGGAATTGATGTCGCTCGCCGTGTTGATCGCGGTCAGCGACAGGCCGGCGGCTGCGGCGAACAGCCCCGACACCAGATAGCGCACCAAAGCATAGCACGTCGGCGACCAGCCGGAGCGAATCATGGCGGTCGGATTGTTGCCGAAGCCGCGCAGCACCACGCCGAGCGGCAATCGGTCAATAACGAACGCGATCAGCGCAACGATGCCGATGAGGATGATGGATGTTGGCACGGACCCCAGTGACCAGTTGACGAGGGCCGACAGCCATTCGGGACTGGCGCCGCCGGGCGTCGGCTGCAGCGAATAGCCAAGGCCCATCCAGATGAACGATGCGCCGAGCGTAACGACGATCGCCGGAATCTTTCGCGCCTGGATCAAGCCGCCAAGTCCGGCATAGGCGGCGACTGCCGCCATCAGCGCCAGGGCGCCAAGCCATGGCCGGTCATAGAGCAGCGTGGCGCTGAGCACGCTGACAAGGCCGGCGAAGGCACCGACGCCGAGGTCGATTTCGCTGCCTCCGACAACGAACATCTGCGCCGCCGTCACCAGCACCAGCGACAGCGCCGGCAACAGAAGCAGGTCTAGGCCGAAAACCGAGGCGACCGCCGGATTGGCCCAGATCATGACGGCCAGCACGACGGCAAGGCCGATAAAAGGCGCCGCATTCATCAGCCGCCGGGCAAATCTGGCCGCAGGCCCATCCCCTCGGAGAGTGCCGGCGAGCCGGTCCGCTGGCTGGGCGAAGGACGCGCCGACGATGGCTTTCTCGGTGATCGCATCGCCGGCCAGCTCCCGAACGATCCGTCCGCAGGCAAAGACCAGCACGCGATCGCAGGCCAGCAGTTCGGCGTCCTCAGTCGTGTGCCAGACCAGCGTCCGTCCGCTGCGCGCAATCTCGTTACAGAGCCGGTAGAAATCTTGCTTGGTGGCGATATCGACGCCGCGCGTCGGGTCATCGAGAAGGATGATCGGCGTCTCGGCGACCAGTGCCCGCGCAACCAGCGCCTTTTGCTGATTGCCGCCGCTTAGCTCCGTGATGTTCGAATTGAAACGTCTGTCATCGAGCCGCAGCCGGCCGGCTGCGCTAACGGCCGCATCGTGGTTGACGCGATCGGAAACAAGGCCCAACACCGGGCGGCGGGCAAGGGCGCCGATGCTGATGTTCGACAGCACGCTCCACAAGGGAAACACGCCTTCCTTCTGGCGGTCTCCTGCTATGAAACCGGCGTCGGCATGTCTTATGACTGCCGCGCCCTGTTTGCGATCCGGTTTGAAGATCGCGTGCAGCAGCTCCTTCTGGCCGCTGCCCTCGAGACCGGCCAGGCCGACGATCTCGCCGCGAACAATGTCGATGTCGCGGCCAAGTTCGGACGTCAGCGTACCGGAGAGTTGCACCAGCACATCCGCGCTGGAAGCGGCTGCGACGGCGTGCTGATGGACCGGATTGGCGTCGCCGCCCATAAGCTGCACCAGCTTTCCGATCGACGCATCCGCGACAGGGCCATGCCAAGCAGTGCGGCCGTTGCGCAGCACCACGATCTGCGTGGCGATGTCGATGATTTCCTGAAGCTTGTGGCTGATGAAGATGAACGCCAACCCCGATTTCGCTCGCTCACGGATGAAAGCCCTGAGCTGCCTCGAACGATCGAGGTCGAGGGAAGATGTCGGCTCGTCGAGGACAATGAGCCTCACGCCGGGCGTTGCCGCCGCGCGCGCAATCTCCACCATTTGCCGTTCGGCAATGGAGAGATGGCCGATTTCGGCATCTGCATCGATGCCGTTCCCTGGAAAGACCGCGTCGAGCGCCGAACGGGCCCGAGCCTTGTAAAGCGTTCTCCAGCCAGGCCGGCTCGCCGCATCCGCAGGTGTTTCCAGGAAGAAGTTCTCGGCGACAGACAGGTTGGCGCACAGCGACAGTTCCTGGTGCACCATGCGGATGCCACGCTTTTGCGCCTCTCCCGTGTCGTAGTCGCTGAAACTCACCACTTCGCCGCCGAACGAGATCGAGCCCAGCGTCGGCCACATGGCACCGCACAGGATGCGCATCAGCGTCGATTTTCCAGCACCGTTACCGCCGACCAGCCCGATCACGTCCCCGGCCGAGACGGAGAGATCGATGTCCGCATTTGCGAGTGTCGGTCCGAAGCTCTTGCTTATCTGCCTGAGCGAAACCACGCTTTGCCGGACAGGCATCACCTGCCCCGCAAACGCGGCATCTCCCGGGTCGGCAAGGGCAAGATGGGACATTCTCGTCTCTGTTTCTTCGATAGCGGTTGCCGGGCGTGATCCGTCGAGGCGGCGCCCGGCCGAAGTGAAGCGTGGCCGCCTCATTTCTTGGTCAGGAGATTTTCCTTGACCCAGTCCAGCGAATAGCTCGGGCTGATGATCTGGCCGCCCGGCAGCTTCGCGTAGTCCTTGAGGTTGCCGGCGTCGACCGTCGCCACCGGCATGATCATCAGCTTGGGCGCTTCGGCTCCCTTCAGAAGCGACAGGCCGAGCCAGAACGCTGCGCCGCCAATGCCCGGCGTGGTGTTCATCGAGACGGTCTTGTAGCCGTTCTTGGCGTTTTCTTCGGCCCACCATTTGACGAAGTCGGTGCCGCCGCCGCCCTCGATGATCGGCATCTTGCCTTCATATTCGCCGCCATACTGGACGAAGGCCTGGGCGATGCCGACGTCGTCGCTGCCGCCTTGTGCCAGCACCGCGTCGACATGCGGCAGGCTGGGCAGCACGTTGGCGATCGCCGCTTGCGCGACCGAGGCGGTCGCTTGGCCGTAGACCGTCGCAAGCACCTTGATTTCGGGGTATTTCGCCAGCACCGACTGCTGCGAATTGTACATGTCGTTATCCGGCGCGGAGCCTTTCACGCCACGTACCTGCAGGATGTTGCCCTTGCCGCCGAGCATCTTGATGACGGCCTCGGCCTGGGCTGCCTTGTAGCCCTTGAAGTCGAAATTGAGCTGGTAGTTGCAGGGCGCCGACGCGACCGAATCGAAGGAAATGACGATAATGCCGGCGGCGCAGGCCTTCTGGATGACGCCGTTGACTGCGGTTTCCGAGGCTGCGTCGACGGCCAGCACATCGACCTTCTTGAGGATCAGCTCGGCGATCTGGCTGTTTTGCTGCGCCACGGAGCCGTCGCCATTCATGATGATGTAGTCGGCGATCTGACCGGCCGCCTTCGCCTCCTTGGCCGAGGCTTCGAAAGCCTCGACCATCTGGTGGCGCCAGGTGTTGCCGTAATAGGCGTTGGCGAGCGCGATGACCGGCGCGTCCGGAGACGCCATTGCCGGCAGCACCGCCGCGCTGGCCAGCGCGGCGCCGGCAAGCGCCGCCACAGTTGCAAATCTCATGGTATTCCTCCCAAAAACACGATCGGCTCAGTCTGTCATGTCGAGCACAGCGCAGCTACGTGGAGCACGCTATCTCAGGTACATATTATACCAGCATACCAAATTGGCAAGCGCCCGTGGCGCGGCTCTGCCCCACCGGCGAGCCGCAGCAATCGCTTAGGTTTGGCCGTCGTTTACCTCCTGTTCAACGGCAAAGAGCGATCATCGCGCTGAACCGCCAATAGGGCAGGATGATTCGCAACGGACGAAGGCCAATGCTCGAGACCTCACTCTACAGCCCGGTCAAGACCTTCCTCGAAGGCTTGGGATTTATGGTCAAGGGCGAGATCGGCGGCTGCGATCTGCTGGCGCTGAGCGCCGACTCTCCACCGATCGTCGTCATCTGCGAGCTGAAACTGAAGTTCAATCTCGAGCTCGTGCTCCAGGGCGTCGACCGTATGGCGGCGAGCGACGAGGTCTGGCTCGCAGCCCGCATGTCGGTCCGCGGCAAGGGCCGTGAGAGCGATGTGAGGTACCGGAATCTCTGCCGTCGCCTCGGCTTTGGCCTGCTTGGCGTGCACGCGAACGGCGAGGTTCAGGTGCTGCTCAGCCCGACGGCATTGGCTCCGCGTCGGGATCCCCGGCGTCGCTCGAAGCTGGTCGACGAACATCGGCGCCGGCAGGGCGATCCTGTCGCCGGCGGCGGCTCGCGTGCGCCGATCATGACCGCCTATCGCCAGCAGGCGCTCGCGTGCGCCGCAGCACTCGCCGATGGCCCACAACGGCCGCGTGACTTGAAGCCCAACCTGCCGAACGCGCCCAAGATCCTGCTGCACAACGTGTATCGCTGGTTCGCGCGCGCCGACCGCGGGGTCTACGAATTGACCGATCTGGGCCGCGAAGCATTGCAGCGCTGGCCGCAGCCGCATCGCAGCCACGCCGCCGCCTGAGACAGCCAACGCCGGATTTCGCGCTCTGCTTCCGCGACAATCACGGCTTTTCGGCAAGACGGCCATCTCCGTGACGGAACCATATTTCGGCACGATGGTTGTGTCGTCACCGAAATGATCATCCCCTGAGCAAAACGGAAGGAAAGGTCATGCGCCTATCGACGACAATTGCCACACTTTCGGCACTGGCCCTTGCCTCGCCGGTCTACGCGCAATCCGTGGGACCAGAGCTTGCCCCTGTCCCGCCGACGGCCCCGCAAACCCTGCCCGAGCAAGCCACGCCCGAAGGGGCCACGCCCGACCAGGCTACACCGGACCAAGCCTTCTCCGCCCAGAATTTCACCGCTGTGACGATCGTGGCGATGGAGGATCTGCCTCCTGAAATCAAGGCACAGGCGGAGGCTGTGGTCACCCAGACCAGCGCCGAGGATTTGCGTATCCTGCAAAGTTCGATCGACGCATCACCGCAGGCAGCATCAGCACTGGCGGCGAACGGCCTTAATTCCACGCAGGTCGTGGCGGCCAATATCGACGGCGACGGCACGCTGACGCTGATCATCCAGACGACGACATGAGCGGCTGAACGCGGACAAACCCGCCTAATTGCGGAGGACTGTCATGGCCGAGGCTGCGGTTCGCAACTTCACCATTAATTTCGGGCCGCAACATCCCTCTGCTCACGGCGTCCTGCGGCTGGTGCTCGAACTCGACGGCGAAATCGTGGAGCGCGCCGATCCTCACATTGGCTTGCTGCATCGCGGCACCGAAAAGCTCATCGAGTACAAGAACTACCTGCAGGCCCTGCCCTATTTCGACCGGCTCGACTACGTCGCGCCGATGAACCAGGAGCACGCATTCTGTCTCGCCGCCGAGAAGCTCCTCGAAATATCGGTTCCGAAACGCGGGCAGCTCATCCGCGTGCTTTTCTGCGAGATAGGCCGGCTCCTGTCGCACCTCCTCAACGTCACCACGCAGGCCATGGACATCGGCGCGCTGACGCCGCCGCTCTGGGGTTTCGACGAGCGCGAGAAGCTGATGGTCTTTTATGAGCGCGCGTCCGGCGCCCGCATGCACGCGAATTATTTCAGGGTCGGCGGCGTGCATCAGGATCTGCCGCCGGAGCTCCTCGACGACATCTGGAATTTCTGCGATCCGTTCCTCAAGGTCTGCGACAATCTCGAAGGGCTGTTGACCGACAACCGCATTTTCAAGCAGCGCAATGTCGATGTCGGCGTGATCGGCCTCGATGATGCCTGGGCCTGGGGCTTTTCCGGCGTGATGGTGCGCGGATCGGGCGCCTCATGGGATCTGCGCAAGGCGCAGCCATACGAATGCTACTCGGAGATGGATTTCGATATACCGGTCGGCAAGCATGGCGACTGCTACGACCGCTATCTCGTACGCATGGAGGAAATGCGCCAGTCGGTCCGGATCATGCGGCAATGCCTGGAAAAGTTGCGCTCGCCCGAAGGCCAGGGGCCGGTCGCGATCCCGAACAGCAAGATCACGCCGCCGCCGCGTGCTACAATGAAGCGCTCGATGGAAGCGACGATCCATCACTTCAAACTTTATACCGAAGGCATTCGCGTGCCGCGCGGTGAAGTCTATGCCGCCGTCGAGGCGCCGAAAGGCGAGTTCGGCGTCTATCTCGTATCGGACGGAGGCAACATTCCCTACCGATGCAAGATCCGCGCACCTTCCTTCGCCCACCTGCAGGCGATGGATTTCCTGTCCCGAGGCCATATGATCGCCGATGTTGCCGCGATCATCGGCTCGCTCGACATTGTGTTTGGAGAGATCGACCGCTAGAGCGGATCGAAGAATCTTCCGCGATCGCAGGATTGTTTCGTCCTTAGCCAGATCGCGCATGCCTGAACGGCGCTCGAAAGCCCGTCGGATGAAGGCTCAATTGCCGCGGGTCAGCTCAAATTCTCACATCGCAAACAGACGCATGGCCGCGACAAAGCGCAGCCAAGCGTCGAGGAGTTTCACAATCTGTGCGGCCCGACGGCGCACGAGCCCTTCCAGATTCGGAAGCGCTCTCCACGGCGCGGAAAGAACGCGTGTTCCGCCGTTCCTCGTACCGCGTCAATGCACGATCAACCCCTTCATCCAGGCAACAAATCTGTTGCCGCGGACTATCCCGCGCACCCTGGCAGCGGCCCATCGCGCTTGCATCGTAGCACCGACATGGCAATGGCAGACGATTTGGTGCAACTGCCGGTCGCTCAGTTCGAAGAAGCGCTTTGCCTCACCATAGGTATCGTCATTCAGGCCCATGGCACGCAGAACCGGATCCTCGAAAGCGACAGTGAGCGGCGTCCCAGCGCCACGCGATCTGTCACGCGCTTCCCTGTTCATATATTCGGTGCCCGGAAGCGCTCCAAGGCATCGCGTCGGGTTTTGCTCGAGAAGTTCTGCCCAACGTTCAATCCGCTGGTTTCGAGTCATCGCCGGATACGCCGCGAAGGACTCAACTTCCGCGACGGCATGCAGTTGGTCGAGTGTTTGATGTTTCATGGTCGGCTCCTGTCGACAGGTGAAATTGCCCACGCCTTTATGAGCAATTATCGCGCCGTGGAGCGCTGACAAGGCCGGACCGCCGCAACATGAAGCATACGGTGAAGCGGTGCTCGAGTTCCAACGCGCCCGCGCCGCTCGGTGGGTTCGATGTCGACCCGTTAACCGAACCCATTCCGGACAGGAACTTTTGCGGAAGCTTGCCGTTTGGCTTTGCGTCCGCTCCGGCGGCTGCAATATCAATCTTGAAAGCCATTCCGTTGGACACGAAGCCTCAAAGCGTCGAACAAGACGTCGAGCCTGTAAATGAAACTCGGGAGCAACCGGCCCGGGTTCGAGAATCTCGTGAGCGATCGGCAGGGCCCCGGCAGGAAAAGCCCGACGGGGATGCCTCGCAACGAAAGGCCGGTCTGCTCGGCTTTCCCAAGCGCCATCCCTATGCGACGGCAGCGGTCGCGCTTGCGCTGTTGCTCGTCGCGGCAGGCGTCGTGATCTGGTGGCCGAACGCCGGCCAGTACGAATCGACCGACGACGCCTTCATCGACGCCCGCACGGTGACGATCGGCGCCCAAATCGCCGGCCGCATCACCGAGCTGGCGGTTACCGACAATCAGCACGTGCAGGCGGGCGATGTCCTCCTGCGCATCGATGACAGCGATTATCAGGCAAACCTGAAGCAGGCCGATGCCGGCGTCGCCGCGGCCGAGGCCGAAATCGTCAATGTCACCGCCCAGATCGAGGCTCAAAACGCAAAGGTGAACGCCGCGCAGAGGCAGGTTGCACAGGCCAAGGCAGCGCTGGATTTCGCTAAGGCCGAGGATCAGCGCAATCGCGAACTCCTGGCCAGGGGCACGGCAACGCAGCAGCAGGCGCAGCAGGCGGCATCGACGCTGCGTCAGGACCAGGCCGCGCTGGACAGCGCCGAGGCCAATGTCGCCTCGGCAAAAAGCCAGGTTTCGGTCTTGCAGGCACAGGCCAGGAGCGCCGAGGCGCAGCTTGAGCAGGCCAAGGCCAGCCAGGATCAAGCCCGCACGACGCTGTCGCGCACGACCATCACAGCACCGGTCGCCGGGCGTGCAACGAGCATTTCGGCCGCTGACGGCACCTACGCCCAACCCGGCCAGGTATTGATGATGTTCGTTCCCGACGAGGTCTGGGTGAAGGCCAACTTCAAGGAGACGCAGCTCGACCTGATGCGGCCCGGACAGCCGGTCGACATCGACATCGACGCCTACCCGGACAAGTCCTTCCATGGCCGCGTCGACAGCATCCAGGCCGGCAGCGGCACCGCCTTCAGCCTCCTGCCGGCCGAAAACGCCACCGGCAACTACGTCAAGGTGGTGCAGCGCGTACCGGTCAAGATCGTCTTCGACAAGCCGCCCGATATGCTTCTTGGCCCAGGTCTGTCGGTGGTGCCGACGGTCAAGGTGCGATGAGCGGCGAAGCCGCCAGAAATCACGGCGAAAGCCGGTCTGGTGGACACCTCGATCGCCAATGTCGCCCTGCGCAACATCGCCGGGAGCCTGGCGGCCGGATGGACGAAAGCACCTGGGTCATTACCACCTATCTCGTTGCCAACTCGGTGATCATCCCGGTCAGCGGCTGGCTGGCAAGCGTTGTCGGCCGCAAGCGCTACTACATGCTCTGCGTGGCGATCTTCACCGTCGCCTCGCTGCTGTGCGGACTGGCGCCCAACCTGGAACTGCTTATCCTGTTCAGGATCCTTCAGGGCCTCGGCGGCGGCGGCATGGCGCCAAGCGAGCAATCGATCCTTGCCGACACCTTTCCGCCGGAAAAGCGCTCGCAAGCCTTCGCGCTTTACGGCATTGCCGTCATCGTCGCGCCGACGGTCGGGCCGACGATCGGCGGCTGGCTGACGGACCATTTCTCCTGGCACTGGATCTTCTTCATCAACGTGCCGTTCGGCATCCTGTCGCTGGCACTGGTGCAATGGCTGTTGGTCGAACCGGACGTACTCGAACGCGAACGCAAGGAACGGCTGAAAGGCGGCCTGAAGATCGACGGGGTCGGGTTCATCCTGGTGGCGACGGCATTGGGATGCCTGGAGATCTTCCTCGACCGAGGCCAACGCTACGACTGGTTCGCCTCGAATTTCATTACGACTTTCGCAGTGATTTCCGCGATCGCGTTCCTGCTGCTCATCCCATGGGAAATCAGCCGCAGCGATCCGGTCGTCGACATGCGCCTATTGTTCACTCGCCAGTTCGGCACGGCCTTCCTGGTTATGATGGCGGTCGGTGCTATCCTGTTCAGCACCACCCAGATCGTGCCGCAGCTGCAGCAGACGACATTTGCCTACACCGCGACGCTCTCGGGCCTTTCGATGATGCCGGGCGGCATCGCCATGCTGATCTTGATGCCGGTGTCCGGATTTGTAGGCAGCATCGTGCAGCCCAAATACCTGATCATGATGGGCATGTCGGTGGTCGCAGTCGCCCTTTGGCACATGACCTCACTTACCCCGGACGCCAGCTTCCGCTTCTTTGCCTTTGCCCGTGTCTTCCTGATGGTCGGGCTGCCGTTCCTGTTCATTCCCATTTCAACCGCGGCCTATGTCGGCCTGCCCCCGCAACAGACCAACCAGGCATCGGCGCTGATCAACGTTGCACGCAATATCGGCGGCAGCATCGGCGTGTCGCTGTCCAACACCGTTATTGCGCAAAGCTCCCAAATCCATCAATCGAATCTGGTCGGCCACACCGTGCAATCGTCGCCCGCCTATCAGCAGGTGCTTCGGCAGGCGACCGAGCATTTCGTCGCCCATGGTTCGGCGATGGTCGAGGCGAAGCAGCAGGCGATTGGCTGGCTCGGCCAGTTGATCGCCCGCCAGGCCACGCTGCTCGCCTATGTCGATGTCTTCCGTTACTGCGCGGTGGCAACCGCCCTGTTCGTTCCGATTGCGCTGCTGCTGCGGTCGCGCAAGTCGGGCAGCAGCCAGGCGAATCCGGAGATGGGCTGACCCGCAGGCAAGACGGTGTGGTTTCCAAAACGAGGAAGGCGGGAACCAGCTGGCCCATTGCGTTGTTCTGCGCCAAGAGGAGATGATTACGATGGCCACTATTCCCACACCCGAGCCGATACCGACCCCGGTGCCGCCGCCTCCTATCCCCGATCCCAAGCCCGTGCGTGAGCCGGATCCCGACAGGCTCCCCGACGAGGACCCCGTTCCCAATCCGGATGAAAACGACATTCCACCGAAGCGGACGTCTTTCCGCCGGCAATTGCTGTGATCGTTCTGCAGTGTGTACTGGCGATTGCTTGCGCCAGTGGCGGCGCCTGTCAGATTTCGAGCATGGCGTAGGGACGGCCGGTCGGCTTGGCGACATGCATGGCAACGTTATAGACCGGCGCCCCGCCCGGCGTGCGGCCCTCGTAGGCGCCGCGATGCGCATGACCATGCACCACCGCGCTGACCTGGAACCGGTCTATTGTCTCGGCCAGGCGCGATGAACCGAGAAACGGGAAGATCTCCAGCGGCTCGCCTACGACCGTCTCGACGACAGGCGCGTAGTGCAGAACGACAAGCGTGCGTTTGGCGCGGACCTGCCGCATCGCGTTTTCAAGCCGCATCGCTTCGTTCACGCTTTCCGCCACCATTGACTTGATCGCCGGTTCGCCGAAGGAGCCGAGCATGCGCGACCCAAAACCGCCAACGAAACCCTTGACCCCAACGAACCCGACCTCGTGAATCTCTGTCGCCTCGCCGTCGAGCAGGTGAACGCCCGCCTGGCGCAGAATGTCGGAGACCTGCTCGACGGCGCCTGACTCATAGTCGTGATTGCCAAGTACGGCGACGACCGGGATCGTGCAGGCACGCAGTTCCTCGGCAAGGATTTCGGCCTCCCGAGGCTTGCCGAGATTGGTAAGGTCGCCCGTCAGCACGAGAACCTGGGCTTCACGCGACATCTCGCCGAAAAGATCGCGGTACGAGGCCCGGTCCTCCTTGCCGACATGCAGATCGCCAATGGCGGCGACTTTGAGTGCGCTGCCGTTTTCCGCCTTCGGCGAAGCAGTTTCGAGCTCGTCAGCCATTGCTATGTTCTCCTTCACCGCCGACGTCGGCAAAGCCCCAGTCCTTGACGTCGATCTCATAGTCGGTTCGTGAAAGCATGCGCCCACGGCAGATTTTCATCCGGGAAGGTGGCAATTCGCGCTGCTTGGCCAGCCGGTCAAGCAGCTCGTCGAGCAGCCAGGCGGGCACGCGGCCCCGCTCCGACGGATAGATCCATCGGAAGTTCAAGAGATGCATCAGCAGAACTTCCCAATGAACTTCCATGTAGGAAAGCAGCCTTTGCCAGTCGATCTGGTCGTGCGCCTTGAGGATGGTGTGCGAGATGTCGGCGCCATCGTGGCGGCCCCGGTCCTGGATGAAACATTTGGACCAGATAAGCTCGGTGGGACCGATAATCCGCACCTGGCTGCCCAGCAATTCGCCCTGACGTGCGTGCTCCAGCCACTGGTCGTCGACAGGCATTGTGCCGTTCATCGAGACGAAAATGACGTCGAAAAAATGCGTGCCCTTGAACACTTTGCCGAGCCACCGGTCGTCCTCGACCACGACGGCGTAGCCGATGCGCTTGAAATGGGCGAGGATGCGCGGGCAGTCGCCGGCCTTGCAGAAAATGTCGAGATCCTTGGTCAGGCGGGTGATCCCGGTATAGGCGCTTACGGCATAGGTGCCGGCGACTAGAAAGGGGATGCCGGTCGCGACAAGTTCGCGGATCGCTTCGATATAAAAGACCTCCGCTTCGGCATTGCGAGGCGTCGGGGCGGCTTTTGGATCGACCGACGGAACGGATGCCGGGATAGCACTTTTCGGTGGAGGATCGATGATCATAAGCAATGGCTCCTGGCCCGGCAGACCAGCAGCCGCCTGTATCTAATAGCCAAGCATGCCCGATGGTTCCCGGCGTTGCGCCGCAACCGGCTGTGTCCGGGTCCGGGTCGGCGCAACGACGGACGGCAGCGGCATGATGCCGCCCTCGCTGGGTCAGGCGGACACGCCGCCGCGTCCGGCCTCCGCAGCGGTCATCCACCGCATGGCCGTCGGCGCCGGCCCTAAAAAGATATGTGAGCGGTCATTTTTGGCGTCAAGATCGCAGCGCGATCGGCCTCAAGCGCGTCGAGGCGGAGTGGGCCCGCTATCATCCTCGGGTCCGGAAAGGATTGGCTTCAACATGGTTCCCGAGCTGTCGGAGGCGCTGCGCACTCGGCGCAACAGCCACTTGAGCGCCCGTAGCCAGACCGACTCTGTTTGCCGGAAAGCTGCAGGCGGCGTGGCGAAAAGGCCATTCTCCATATTGTAGTTCCTCACTGTCTCAGTCCAATCGGCGCTCATCAACGAGCAAAACTTGTGTTGGTTCCGCTTGGCCATCGACGGGAGCACGGGCTGGACAGGCGAAGCCCCATTGGTGGGTTCGAGCAGGCCAGCCTTCTGCAGCGAGATCAGCGCCTCGCGAGAGCGGGGTCATCGGCGACCATCTCGGGGAATTCAGCTAGTTATCCGGGCGGAATTCAGCTTGTATCCCGGTTCGGCGGCTCTGGACACGACCGGCGAAGGCTGAAATTGTGACCGGTATTTCCGGTTGCAAAGTTTGGTTGGGCTCGGCGGGGATGGCGCTGGATTCTGAAAACATTGCCGGCCATTCGGCATTGCGTCGCCATGTCCAGGCTCAATCCCGGACGCTGCTCGAGACCTATGAAGCGAACCCGCGGCTGGCTTCCGTGTTCGCCACGCAACAGCGTTGGCTGATGGCCCATATCGGCCTTGCCTTGTATTTCGATCGAGAGCCGGACGATCATCGCAAGGGACTTACGTCTGCACGGTTCATGGGCGACATCCACCAGCATTCGGTAGCCAGCCGCAACACCGCCGACGCCTTCCTGAAGGAGATGCTGCATTACGGTTTCATCCGGCATCTGCCGATCAAATACGGGCGCATCCGCCCCTTTGAGCCAACCGCGGGCACTCTGGAGACGGTCGCCGGCTGGTTCATGGCTCATCTGAAAACGCTGGACAGCCTGGACAATGGATCTCGACTGGCTGCATTCGTCGCACATCCGGACGTGCTCGCCAAACTGCAGCCGCTGGTGGCCGACGGCCTGCTTTCGTCGCATGCCGTGCGGGAGCCGAGACAGACCTTTTCGTTGTTCACCTGGCTCGACAATGGCGGCATCGTCATGGATTGGCTGATATCCGGCGTCGATCCCGATCATGCCGGCCTGGACCGGATTCCGACCGGTGTCGTCTCGATCGGAGATTTCGCGAACTGGCTCAAGCTTTCCCGGACCCATTTGTCACGCAAATTGCGCGATGCCGAGGAACTCGGCAGCATCGGCTGGCTGGGCCAGCGCGGTCATTCGGTCATGTGGTTGTCGAGCGAGTTCTACCAGGAATACATGACCGCCCAGGCGGTCAAGCTCGCCATCATCGATGCAGCCTTCGATAACTGTTTTGTATCTTGCGGGGACGGCTGACCGCTCACTTCAAAGCCGGCGTGGCGGCTTTGGCGCCGCCACGACAAGGCCTTCTTAGTCGATGTCGAACGACACGCCCTGCGCAAGCGGCAGCGCCTTGGAATAGTTCACCGTATTGGTGGCGCGCCGCATATAGGCCTTCCAGGCATCGGAACCGCTCTCGCGGCCGCCGCCGGTTTCCTTCTCGCCACCGAAGGCGCCACCGATCTCGGCCCCGGATGTGCCGATATTGACGTTGGCGATGCCGCAATCCGAGCCGTCGACGCCGAGAAAGCGCTCGGATTCCTGCAGGTCGCGGGTGAAGATCGACGACGACAGCCCCGCTCCCACCGCATTGTGCTCGTCGAGCACGGCGTCGAAGTCAGAATATTTCATCACATAAAGGATCGGCGCGAAGGTCTCCTCCGTCACCGGCGAAACCTGCCGCGGCATTTCGACCAGCGCCGGACGCACGTAGTAAGCCTCAGGCTGGCCGTTCTCGACCCGCATTCCGCCGGTTGTCGTGCCGCCATTCGAAGCCGCCTCCTCCAGCGCCTTCTGCATGTTCTCGTAGGCAGCCTTGTCGATCAGCGGGCCGACGAGAGCACTGGTCTCCAGCGGATTGCCGACCGAGACGCTCTCATAGGCTTTCTTCAGGCGCGGAACCAAGGCATCATAGACGCTGTCATGCACGAACAGGCGCCTGAGCGTCGTGCAGCGCTGACCGGCCGTGCCCATGGCGCCGAAGGCGATGGCACGCAGCGCCATGTCGAGATCGGCCGTCGGGCAGACGATGCCGGCATTGTTGCCGCCGAGCTCCAGCACGGCACGCGCGAAGCGTTTCGCCAGACGCGGACCGACATCCCGGCCCATGCGGGTCGAGCCGGTGGCCGAAACCAGCGGCACCTTCGGATGGTCCACCATGATCTCTCCGACGGCGCGATCACCGATCAGCACCGGCGCCAGCCCTTCCGGCGCATCGCCGAAACGCTTTGCCGCGCGCTTGAAGATCGCTTCGCAGGCGAGCGCCGTCAGCGGCGTCTTCTCAGACGGCTTCCACACAACCGCGTCGCCGCAGACCAGCGCAAGTGCCGCGTTCCACGACCATACCGCCACCGGAAAGTTGAAGGCCGAAATGACGCCGACCACGCCGAGCGGATGCCAGGTTTCCATCATGCGATGGCCGGGACGCTCGGTGGCGATGGTCAGGCCGTACAATTGCCGAGAAAGACCGACGGCGAAATCGCAGATGTCGAGCATTTCCTGCACTTCGCCAAGACCCTCGGATGGGATCTTGCCAACTTCGATCGATACCAACCGGCCAAGCTCGGCCTTGTGTGTGCGCAACTCTTCGCCGAGCAGCCGCACCAGCTCTCCACGCTTGGGAGCTGGCACCTGCCGCCACGCCAGGAAAGCTTCGTGGGCATTGTCGATGGTCGTTGCCGCATCGGCCGGCGAGATGGTCTTCAGCGCGGCGATCTGCTCGCCGGTCACCGGGCTGCGCACGATAAGATCGCCGCCCGTAAGCGCGCCCTCGGCAACGCCCAGTTTCGCCAGAAGCCCGGCCGTTTCCTTCGCAATCGTCATTTTTATCCCTTTCATATCCCGCCGCTCATAATGCATGTCGCCCAAAAGTGCGCAGCGGTTTTGGGACAACGACATGCATAAAACAAAAGCACTTCGGTCCAAGCCTTGCGCCATGCCGTCTCTGTGCCGGTCGGCACATCGGGCGCTGTCATGGCGTGGCATTACTCGTTTCAGGGAAAAATCGCCACCCCGGCATGGTCTAAGCCAAAGATCAGACCGTTGAACCAGGCGGAGGCGTCGGATCAATGCGCCGTTTGCTTAGCGCCTTCTTTCATCAGCCGGTCGATATGCATGCGGATATGCGCTGCCTCGGCGGCCGTGTTGGCAAGCGCGATGGCGCGGTCGAAAGCGACGCGCGCCTCCTCGCCGCGGCCAAGCTGCATCAGCAGGCCGCCCTTGAGGCCGAAGAAGTGGAAATAGCCGGAAAGCCTTCCTTCCAGCGGCTCGATCATGGCAAGTGCCGCTTCCGGTCCACGCACCTTGGAGACCGCGACGGCGCGATTGAGGGTCACCACCGGCGACGGCTGCATCTGCTCGAGCAGCCCGTAGAGCAGGTCGATCTCGTTCCAGTCCGTCTCCTCGGGCTTTTCCGCCCGAGCATGCAAGGCGGCGATCGCCGCTTGTACCTGGTAGGGACCGGGCTTGCGATGGCGCAACGCCTTATCGACCAGCGCCAGGCCCTCATCGATCATCTTGCGGCTCCACAGGCTGCGGTCCTGGTCTTCGAGCAGCACGATCTCGCCGTTCTCGTCGAAGCGAGCCGGCGCACGTGCATGCTGGAGCAACAAAAGCGCCGTCAGTCCCATGATCTCCGGCTCGGTCTGGAACAGCCTGAGCAGCAGCCGGGCCAGCCGGATCGCTTCTTCGCAAAGCGGCGCACGGGCGGATGCCTCGCCGCTGTTGCTGGAGTAGCCTTCGTTGAAGATCAGGTAGACCATGGCAGCGACGGCGGCGAGCCGTTCGGAGCGCTCGACCGCTCCCGGCGTCTCGAACGGCACGCCGGCATCGGCGATGCGAGCCTTGGCTCGAGTGATACGCTGCTCCATCGCGCTTTCCCCGACGAGAAAGGCGCGGGCGATCTGCTTGACCGTCAGGCCGGAAACGATGCGCAGCGCCACCGCGATCTGCTGAGTGGCCGGCAGGTCGGGATGACAGCAGATGAACAGCAGCCGCAAAATATCGTCGCGGTAATGCGCGCCGTCCAGCCGCTCGGCGATGTCGCTCTCGGCATCTTCGAGATCGGAGATCTGGTCCTCCTCCGGCAGCGGCGCCTGCTTGGCGCGCTTGCGCACCGCATCGATGCCGCTGTTGCGGCCGACGAAGATCAGCCAGGCTGCCGGATCGCGCGGCGGGCCGTTTTTCGGCCAGTTGTTCAGTGCCCTCAGGCAGGCGTCCTGGAATGCTTCCTCCGCCGCGTCGAGGTCGCGGAAGTAGCGCAGCAATGCCCCCATCGCCTGCGGGCGAGCGGTGCTGATTGCCGTGCTGATCCAGGCAAGTTCGGTCATGCAGAAACCTTGGCGGGATTGAAGAGGGAGACCGGCCGGATCTCGTAAGAGCCGCCGCTCGGGTTGACCTCGGAAAGCTCGCGCGCGAAGTCGACAGCCTCATCGAGGTCGGCGCATTCGAGCGTGTAGAAACCGAGGAACTGTTCCTTGGTTTCGGCAAACGGACCATCGATGACGACCGCTTCGCCCTTGACCTTTCTCAGCGTTGTCGCGGCGGTCGTCGGCAGCAGCCGCGCCACCGGGCCAAGCCGGCCCGCCTGGGCATATCTTTCCTGTACGCCCAGGAGTTTTTCCATGACAGCATCGTCCTGTTCCTTGCTCCAGGAGCAGACAACGTCTTCGGAGGCATAGCAGAGGATCGCGTAGAGCATGGGTCGTCCTTTTCTCTATCAAAGGACGAAACAGTAGGACCGATGCCGACATGGCGTCGACAAAAAAATCGCCCGTCCGGCGTCAGCCTTCCCTCGCCTTCAGCCATCTCAGGACCAGCGCCTCCTCGTCGTCGAGCCCGGCGATCGGGCGCTTGCCTTTGTTCGCGTCCGCCATTTCGCTAAGCAGCCGCCCTTCGGACCAGGCGCGGAAGACTTCCGGATGGATGTAGCATTGGCGACAGACTGTGCGCGTATTGCCGAGCCGCTCGGCAACCTTGTCGATGACGCTGTTCATCGCCCTCTTCTGCTGCGCCTGGCTTTCAGGACGTTCGGTTTGAGCAAACAGCGAGGCGGCATGAATGGTACCGCCCCAGGTTCTGAAATGCTTGGAGCTGAAATCCACGCCGGCGTTCTCCCTGATATAGCGGTTGACGTCGTCTGAGCGCACCGGATGCCTGTTTCCATCCTCGTCGAGATACTGGAACAGCTTTTGGCCCGGCAGGTCCTGCGCTCCACGCACGATCTTGGCGATCCGTCGATCGACGAGCTTCAATCTCCATTCCTTGCCTGACTTGCCCTTGAAGGCGAAACGCAGGCTCGAGCCCTTGATGTCGACATGGCGATCGCGCAGCGTGGTCAGACCAAAACTCTGGTTGTCGCGCGCATAGGCGGCATTGCCGACGCGGATCATCGTGTTGTCGAGCAACCAGACGATAGCCGCCACGACCCGTTCCAGCGGCAGCCCGTGACGGCGCAAATCGACATCGATCTGCCGTCGCAGTTCAGGCAGGCTTTCGGCGAAGGCGATGAGGCTCGAATATTTGACCCCGTCCCGCTCCTCGGCCCAGTGCGGATGATAGCGGTATTGCTTGCGCCCGCGCTGGTCCCGGCCGGTCGCCTGAATGTGACCGTCGGCATCCGGCGAGATCCACACATCCGTCCAGGCCGGTGGAATGGCGAGCGCCTTGATGCGTGTCAGCGCATCCTTATCGACGGCACGCCCGTCCGGTCCCTTGTACGAGAACCCCTTGCCTGAACGCAGCCGATGAATACCGGGTTCGATGTCGCTGACATAGTTGAGCGAGGCCCTAACAGCCGAGGCTTGCGCGCCGTTCTCCAGCGCTCCGTTCCGCGGCACCCCGTTCTTTGGTGCAGCTTTCCTCACAGCCGATCGGCCAGACGACGACCCGGATTTGTCGAGCATGTCCTCTCCACGGAATTTCCGTAGATAAGCCGCTTGCTGGCTGCGGGTTCCACCGCCTCTCGATTGCCAGGACAGCCTATCGACGACGCCGTGCAACGAGGAAGTGCGTCGTCACGCCTTTTCGAGCACGACCGGTATGACGTCGACTGCCTGCTCGCCAACCTGCCCGCCCGTGGTTTTCAGCACGCCGACGATCGGCGCCACGTCCGAGTAGTCGCGGCCATAGCCGACCGTGATATGGTCGTTGCTTGCCCGCATGCCGTTGGTCGGATCGAATTCCTGCCAGCAGGTATCGCGCCCGCACCACACCTTGACCCAGGCATGCATGGCGTCGGCGCCTTCGAGCCGCGGCTTTCCGCGTGGCGGGATGGTACGCAGGAACCCGCTGACATAGCCTGCAGGAATGCCGAGGCCGCGCAGGCCGGCGATCATGATGTGGGAAAAATCCTGGCAGACGCCGCGCTTCAGGCCGAAGGCGTCGCTGGCCCGCGTCTGCACGGTGGTCGCCTCGCCATCATAGGTGAAATCGCGGTGAATGCGGTTGCACAGAGCCATGGCCGTGCCGACCGTCGAACTGCCGGCACTGTCTTTCGCATAGGCAGTGATTGCCGCGTCGATGCCGGCATGATCGCTGGCGGCCAGAAAATGATGCGGCGAAGCCGGCGCCAGCGAGTGCACCGCGCCGAGTTCTTCCCTCAGCCGGCGTATGTCCGGCGATACGTCAAGCCCGGGCTCCGGCCGCGACACTGAAACACGCGCGCTCATCCTGATATCGAGCGCATCATGCGCGTCACGAAAGGCGATCGAGGTGACACTGTTGCCGAAAAAGTCGGAAAAGTCGGAGCGTTCGCTGGGCGCCGGCACAAAAGACAGTGAAGCGGCGATGACGCGCTGCACGCCAGGGATGGTCGGCGGCAACACGCGCACCTGATGGCGGCCGCCGCCGGCCGCCGCATCATAGTCGGAACGCAGGTGAAGCCTGATGTCGTAGAGCATGCCGTCTCTACCCGAAATAGGCTTTGGAGAGGCTGTTGTAGAGGCCGCCGATTTCATTGGCGAGATCGCCGAGGGCCTTGGTCGTCATGTCCGAGGGCTCCTTGATGGCGATCGACGTGTTGAGCTGCAAGATTTCCTTGGCCGCCGGCGACATATGGCCTTCACCGCCGACAGCGGGCAGCAGCGCGATTTCGGCCTTCAGCCGTTCGAGCTGGAAAAGGATTGAGCGCGGGTTGAGCGGATCGAGCGCCAGAAGGTCGACCACCGTGCGCCGTCCCGCCTGCACCGGATATTGCCGACGGTGGGTCATGACGCTGTCGCCGATCTCCAGCATCATGTCGAGCGCGCCTTCCGGCGCCTGGGCTCTGGTCAGCCGGGCGAGCGTGCGGGCGATCTGGATGCCACGTTCCAGCCTGCGGCCGATTTCCAGGAAACGCCAGCCGGTGAAGCGGTACATGTTCTCATGCAGCAGGCCGGAAAACCCGGCCAGCTTGCGCAGGATGACCGTCATTGCCCTTGTCGCGTCGTCGCCCGGCGCCACTGTCGCGGCAAATTGATGGATGGTCTTCGACAGATCCTTCAATGCCAGCCATCCATCGGGCGAGAAGCGGTCGCGGATCTGCCCGGCGCTGTAAACCGCGCTGTCCAGCGTGCCGATCAGCCCCAATGGGATTGCCGTCTCGACGTCGATGCCGAAGGGCGCGAGATAGTCTCTGATGTCGGCGAGCAGCGGCATCTCGGGATCGGATGTCTCGGCCAGCCGCACGTGGTAGGCGCGCAGAATGCGCACCGTGTCTTCCGATCGCTCGATATAGCGGCCGAGCCATGTCAGGTTCTCCGCCGCGCGGCTGGGCAGGCTGCCCGGCAAGGTGCGCGTGAAGCTATCATGCTCCTGCGGCAGCAGCGTCTCGCGCTCCACCGGCCTGTCGCTGACCACCCATACATCCGCCGCCTGGCCGCCGCGCTGCATGGCGATCGCCGTCGGGTCGAGCGAAAAACCGACACGGGCGAAACCGCCGGGCATCACCGTCCAGCCTTCCGGCGTCCGCGCCAGATAGACGCGCAGGCTTGCCGGCCGCGGCTCCAGCCAGCCGCCGACATAGACCGGGGTGGTCGAAAGCGTCACTGCTTCCTGGCCGACGAAGTCGCCGCCGTCCCGCTCGATCCGGGCAACGAGTTCGGCCCGCTCCTCGGCCGACAGCGCCGAACCGAGCTTGGTCGAGCCGTCGTCCTCGAAGGCAAGCCGTGTCGACAACGCCGGGCCGATCACCATGCGATCGATATTGGCGAGCACATGCCGACGTTCGGTCTCCTGCCCGCACCACCATGTCGCGACGGTCGGCAGCAGCAGCTCCTCGTTGCGCAGGGCGCGCGAAATCTTCGGCAGGAAGGCGAGCAGCGCGCGTGTCTCCATCAGGCCGGAGCCCAACGCGTTGACGGCCGAAACCGCCCCTTGCCGGATCGCTTCGACCAGCCCCGGCGTGCCGATCTGGGAATCCGGCCGCAATTCAAGCGGATCAGCGAAGGCGGCGTCGAGCCGCCGCCACAGCACGCTCACCGGCATCAGCCCCGAAACCGTGCGCACCATCAGCCTGCCGCCTGAGACGGTCAGGTCCTCGCCCTCGAGCAGCATGATGCCGAGATAGCGCGCGATATAGGCATGTTCGTAATAGGTTTCGTTCAGCGGTCCCGGCGTCAGGATGGCGACACGGCCGCCGGTCTCCTTGGCCATGCCGTTCAGCGCGTCGCGGAAGCGACGGAAAAAGCCGGCCAAGCGGTGCACATGCATCTCGCCATAGATGTCGGACAGCGCGCGCGTGGTGGCGACGCGGTTCTCCAGTGCAAAGCCGGCGCCCGACGGCGCCTGCGTGCGATCGCCAAGCACCCACCAGCGGCCGTCCGGACCACGGCCGAGCTCGAACGCGCAGAAGTGCAGGAAATGGCCGCTGGCCGGCCTGGTGCCGACGACGGGCCGCAAATATTCCGGGCTGGCCGCGATCAATCCAGCCGGCAGAATGTCTTTCTCGACCAGCCGGTTGGGCCCATAAATGTCGGCGATGGTCTCCTCGAACAGATCGGCGCGCTGGACCAGGCCGGCGCTGATGTCAGCCCATTCCTGCTCCTCGATCAGCAGCGGCACATGCGCCAGCGGCCATTCCCGTTCATTGGCGCCGGCCTTGTCATAGACGCGGTAATAGACACCGGCATCGCGCAGATACTGGTCGGCGCGGGCGAAGCGCTGGGCAAGCTTTTCCGGCCCTAGTTCCTCCAGTGCCTCGATGAAGTGACGCCAGGCCGGCCGCGGATTGCCCGACGCATCGACCATCTCGTCGACGGCGCCGTCGATTGGCTGGTAGTGCGCCAGCAGATTGTGGGTCTGCGGCTTGCTGCGCAGCTTCTTGTGATTCCCCTTCGCCATTGCTGATCAGAGTCTTTGCGGCCGCCGAAGGTCAAGGGTCATCGGGAAATCTTCAGAGGCTTCTTCGTTGCGCAGCACATAGCTGGACGGCGTGTGGCCACGCGGCTCGAAGCGGGCGAGCCGTCGCGCCTCCGCTTCGTTGCCATTGACCGGGAACGTGTCGTAGCTGCGCCCGCCGGGATGCGCGACATGATAGACGCAACCGCCGACCGCGCGGCCCGACCAGCGGTCATAGATGTCGAAAACCAGCGGCGTGTTGACCGGTAGCGCCGGATGCAGGCCCGAAGCCGGCTGCCAGGCCTTGAAGCGAACGCCCGCCACCGCGATTTCGCGGTTGTCGGTCACCTTCATCGGCACCAGGCGGCCATTGCAGACGATGGCGTGACGCTCCGGGTTGAGCCCTTCGGTCTTCACCTGCAGCCGCTCGACGGAGGAATCGACGAAGCGCACCGTGCCGCCGATCGCCCCTTGCTCGCCCATCACATGCCACGGCTCCAGTGCCTGCCTGAGCTCCAGCTTGATGCCGGCATGCTGGACCTCGCCGCAGAACGGGAAGCGGAATTCGAGTTGGGCGTCGAACCATTCCGGACGGAAGGCAAAACCGTTCAGCTTGAGGTCGTCGAGCACGTCGAGAAAGTCAGCCCAGACGTAATGCGGCAGCATGAAACGATCGTGCAGGGACGTGCCCCAGCGCACGAAACGGCCGTCGAGCGGGTTCTTCCAGGCCCGGGCGATGATGGCGCGCACGAGCAATTGCTGCGCCAGGCTCATGCGTGCGTTGGGCGGCATCTCGAAGCCGCGGAATTCGACCAGCCCTAGCCGGCCGGTCGGGCCATCGGGTGAAAACAGCTTGTCGATGCAGATTTCCGAGCGGTGGGTATTTCCCGTTACGTCGGTCAGGAGGTTGCGGAACAGCCGGTCGATCAGCCACGGCAGGGGTGCCGCGCCCTTGTCCGGATGCGGCACCTGCGCCATCGCGATTTCGAGCTCATAGAGCGAATCGTGGCGCGCCTCGTCGAAGCGCGGCGCCTGGCTGGTCGGGCCGATGAACAGGCCGGAGAACAGATAAGAGAGCGACGGATGCCGCTGCCACTGCAGCACCAGGCTCTTCAACAGGTCGGGCCGGCGCAGGAACGGACTGTCATTGGGTGTGGCGCCGCCGACGACGACATGATTGCCGCCGCCGGTGCCGGTGTGGCGGCCGTCGATCATGAATTTGTCGGCGCCAAGCCGCGTCTGCCGCGCCTCTTCGTAGATCGCCGTTGTCGTCGCCACGCAATCCTGCCAATTCGCGGCTGGATGGATGTTCACCTCGATGACACCGGGATCCGGAGCCACACGGATGACGTTGAGGCGCGGATCGTGCGGCGGGCCGTAGCCCTCGATATGTACCGGCAGGCCGATCGCCTTTGCAGCGTTCTCCGCCGCCGCGACCAGTTCGAGATAATCCTCCAGCGCCTCGACCGGCGGCATGAACACGCAAAGTCGGCCGTCGCGCGGCTCGACCGAAAGCGCGGTGCGCACGGCGCCGCCGATCTCAGTGATCTCCTGTTCGACACGATCCTGCTGGCCGGTGGCGGCCGTGAAGGAGACCGCCTGCTGGCGGCGCGCCATTTCGTCGGCGCCTTCCAGTTCGGCCGGTGCCGCCTCTGACAAAGGAGCGGCCTCAGGCAAAATAGCCTCGCGCGCCGGCAGCGGTCCGCGCGGCAGCGATGGATCGACCGGCACGATATAGGGAAACTGCGCCGGCGGCACGTAGGGCAGCGTGCCGAGCGGCAGGCGATAGCCGACCGGAGAATCGCCCGGCACCAGGAACAGCCTGCCGCGCCGCGTCTTCCATTTCTCCGAGCGCCAGCGCGGTTCGGACGCCTGGCTGTTCCAGCGCTGGACGGGCAGCACATAGCCCGACGGCTTGGTCAGCCCGCGTTCGAACACCCGCGCCATGCGGCTGCGCTCCTCCGGGTCCTCCAGCTTCGAATTGGACGGATCGACATTCTTCGGCAGCTTGCCTTCCTTGAGCAGCCATTCGGCCGGATCCTCATAGGCTTCGCTGACCATGGTCTTGTCGATGCCGAGTTCATCGGCAATCGCCGTCAGCAGGCTTTCGGCCTGCTTCGGTCCGACATCCGCTTCGCTCTTTTCATGCGCGATCAGCGACGGGTCGCTCCACACCGGCTCGCCATCGGTGCGCCAGTAGAGCGAGAACGTCCAGCGCGGCAGGCTTTCGCCGGGGTACCACTTGCCCTGGCCGTAGTGCAGGAAGCCGCCGGGCGCGAAGCGCTCGCGCAGTCGGCGGATCAGCGCATCGGCCTTTCCCCGCTTGGTCGGCCCGACGGCTGCCGTGTTCCACTCGGCCGCCTCAAAATCGTCGATCGAGACGAAGGTCGGCTCACCGCCCATGGTCAGCCGCACGTCGCCGGCCTGGAGCGCGGCATCGACCTCGACGCCCAGCGCGTCCAGTGCTTGCCAGCTTTCGTCGGAGAACGGCTTGGTGATGCGTGGGTGCTCGGCGATGCGGTCGACCCGCATGTCGAAGCCGAACTCGACATTGGCGAAGCTCGCCATGCCGGAAATGGGTGCTGCATTGCGGAAATGCGGCGTCGCCGCGAGCGGCACATGGCTTTCGCCGGTGAGCAGGCCGGAGGTAGGGTCGAAACCGATCCAGCCGGCGCCCGGCAGATAGACCTCGCACCAGGCATGGAGGTCAGTGAAATCGGTCGCGGTGCCGGGCGGCCCGTCAAGCGCGACAAGGTCGGGTTTGAGCTGGATCAGGTAGCCGGAGACGAAACGCGCGGCGATGCCGAGGTTCCTCAGGATCTGCACCAGGAGCCAGCTTGAATCCCGGCACGATCCCTTGCCGGCGGCCAGCGTTTCCTCGGGCGAGAACACGCCGGTTTCCATGCGCACGATGTAGGCGATTTCGCGCTGCAGCCTGGCATTGAGGTCGACGACAAAGTTGACGGTGTTGGTCGGGCTGCGGTCGATGCTCTTCAGGAACGCCTGCAACAGCACCCCTGCCGGCTCGGGCGTCCGGTAGATGGTGAGATCGTCCCTGATCTCTTCGGGGTATTCGAATGGGAACGTTTCGGCCGACGGCTCGACGAAGAAATCGAATGGATTGTAGACCGTCATGTCGGCAACGAGATCGACCTCGATCTTCAATTCCGTCACCGGCTCGGGGAAGACGAAGCGGGCCAGGAAATTGCCGTAGGGATCCTGCTGCAGATTGACGAAGTGGTTTGCCGGCCCGACCCTCAGCGAATGGCTGAGCACCTTGGTGCGGGAATGCGGCGCCGGCTGCAGCCTGACGATTTGAGGGCCGAGGACGACCGGCCGGTCATATTTGTAATGGGTCAGGTGGTAGACGGCTGCCAGAATTGCCATAGGGCCTCGAAAGTCGGCTTTTCATAAGAACTCGCCGAACCCTGACACAAATGGCGGGCATTCTCCAAGCAGATGTTGCGGTGCACCTAATTTAAGCGACGGCTAGCGGCTCAGAAAAACGCCTGTATCCCCGTCTGCGCGCGTCCGAGGATCAACGCATGCACGTCATGCGTACCCTCATAGGTGTTGACGGTTTCAAGGTTCTGGGCGTGGCGCATGACGTGATAGCCGATCTGGATGCCATTGCCGCCATGCATGTCGCGGGCCTGGCGGGCGATGTCGAGCGCCTTGCCGCAATTGTTGCGCTTGACGATCGAGATCATCTCCGGCGCCATCTTGCCTTCATCCATCAGCCGCCCGACCCGCAGGCTGCCCTGCAGGCCGAGCGCGATCTCGGTCTGCATATCGGCGAGCTTCTTCTGGAACAGCTGCGTGCCGGCCAGCGGCTTGCCGAACTGCTTGCGATCGAGGCCATATTGGCGGGCGCGGTGCCAGCAATCCTCCGCCGCGCCCATTGCACCCCAGGAAATGCCGTAGCGCGCCCGGTTGAGGCAGCCGAACGGACCTTTGAGGCCCGAGACATTGGGCAGCAAGGAGTCTTCGCCGACCTCGACGCCTTCCATCACCACTTCGCCGGTGATCGACGCGCGCAGCGACAGCTTGCCGCCGATTTTCGGCGCCGACAGTCCCTTCATGCCATTTTCCAGCACGAAGCCGCGAATCTCGTTGTCATGCGCGGCCGATTTTGCCCAGACGACGAAAACGTCGGCGATCGGCGCGTTGGAAATCCACATTTTCGAGCCGGAGAGCTTGTAGCCGCTCGCGGTCTTCTCGGCCCGCGTCTTCATGCCGCCCGGGTCGGAACCGGCATCCGACTCGGTCAGGCCGAAACAACCGATCCATTCGCCCGACGCCAGCTTCGGCAGGTATTTCCTGCGCTGCTCTTCCGAGCCGTAGGCATGGATCGGATACATCACCAGCGACGACTGCACGCTCATCATCGAGCGATAGCCGGAATCGATGCGCTCGACCTCGCGCGCCACCAGCCCGTAGGTGACATAATTGGCGCCGAGCCCACCATATTCTTCCGGAATGGTGATGCCGAGCAGCCCGGCTTCGCCCATCTCGCGGAAGATGCCGGCATCGGTCTTTTCCTCGAGATAGGCTTCCTCGATCTTCGGAGCGAGCTTATCGGCGGCAAATGCCGCCGCGCCATCTCGCACCATACGCTCGTCTTCCGAAAGCTGATCCTCGATCAGGAAAGGATCATCCCAGACGAATGCGTTCTTGTCGGCGGCCATGGCTCTCGGTCCTCAAAAACAAAAATCTTCAAGTGCGCGGCTTATCGGCTCCTGGCCCGAAAAAATCAAACGAAATTGCTTCACCGACCAATGACCGTTAGTAATGGATCATGAATGTCCAGCGCCGCCTTCTACCTGGTATCAGCGCCCTTGCCGCCTTCGAGGCGGTGGCCCGGCTGGGCAGCTTTACCGCTGCCGCGCAGGAACTCGATCTGACCCAGGGCGCCGTCAGCCGGCAGATCAAACTGTTGGAAGATCAGTTCGGCCGCCGGCTGTTCGAGCGCGACAGCCGCAATGTCCGGCTGTCGGCGGCAGGCGAACTCTATGCCGAGGCGGTGCGCTCAGCGCTTGGCCAATTGCGCGACGCCGCCCTTGGATTGATGAGCAATCGGCATAGTGGCATCTTGAACCTCGCCATCCTGCCGACCTTCGGCACCCGCTGGCTGATGCCGCTCATTCCGGATTTCGTCGAAAACAACCCCGACATCACCATCAACTTCGTCACCCGTGTCGGTCGCTTCGACTTCGCTCGCGAACGGCTCGACGCCGCTGTCCATTACGGCCTGGCCGACTGGCCGGATGCCGACTCCATGCTCCTGATGCGCGAGACGGTGGCGCCGGTGGTCTCGCCCGACTTTCTGGCCGGCCGCGCTATCGTCACAGCCGCCGACATCGGCCGCCTGCCGCTGTTGCACATGGCGACCCGCCCCGGCGCCTGGGCGGAGTGGTTCGCGTATCAAGGGCTGAGCGCGCCAACCGGGCCAGGCATGCAGTTCGAGCAATTCGGCACCGCCGCCCAGGCCTGCATGGCCGGGCTCGGCGTGGCCCTGCTGCCGCAGATCCTGATATCGGGCGAGCTGCAGCGCGGTCAGCTCGTACCGGCTCCCGGCCGGCCGATGGAGAGCCGCAGCGCCTATTATCTCGTCGTGCCGCACGACAAGCGCGGCCATCCGCCGGTCGCCAGCTTTCGCGATTGGCTGCTCATGCATGTGGCCAAAAAATCAGAAGCGGTTTGAGGTAGACGCAAAAAACCGCCTTTGGAGGGCGGGTCGCTGGCGCAAACACCATGACTAAATTAGTAGCATAGCTGCCGGCACAAAGCAAGAACAAAATTCCGCAAAGTCGCGTTCACGAATCGCTTCGCGCCACGCCGAACCGGACTGGCCGCTCCGCTCCGGGTCGCAAAAACGATTGCCACAAAACACCTACCTCCGTTTCAGCGCCTCCGACAGAGCGGCGCCAAACGCGCCCTGCTGCGCCGGCCGCTCCGGCTGACGCTGAGGCGCCGGCGCGCGCGGCACCGGCCTGTTGCCATTGTCACGCGGCTTCGGTGCGCCACCGTCGCCGTCCTTGCGCATCGACAGGCCGATGCGCTTGCGCTTGATGTCGACGTCGACGACACGCACCTTGACCACGTCACCGGCCTTGACCACCTCATGCGCGTCCTTGACGAAACGGTCGGCCAGTTGCGAGACGTGCACCAATCCATCCTGATGCACGCCGATATCGACGAATGCGCCGAAGGCCGCGACATTGGTGACGGTGCCTTCCAAAAGCATGCCGGGCTTCAGATCCTTGATGTCGTCGACGCCGTCGGCAAAGGTCGCGGTCTTGAAACCGGGGCGCGGATCGCGGCCGGGTTTTTCCAGCTCCGCCAGGATGTCGCGCACTGTCGGCAGGCCGAAGCGCTCGTCGACGAAGACGCGCGGGTCGAGCGCCTTGAGTGCGGCGCTGTCGCCCATCAGCGAGCGTACGTCGCGCCGGCAGGCCGCAACAATCTTTTTCGCCACGCCATAGGCTTCCGGATGCACGGCCGAGGCATCAAGAGGTTCGGTGCCGTTCGGAATGCGCAGGAACCCGGCGCATTGCTCGAACGCGCGGGGTCCAAGGCGGGAGACCTTCAACAGTTCGCGGCGGCTGGCGAACGGGCCGGAGACGTCGCGATGCGCAACGATCGCCTCGGCCAGCGATGCGCCGAGACCCGAAACCCGCGCCAGAAGCGGTGCCGACGCCGTGTTGAGATCGACACCGACGGCGTTGACCGCGTCTTCCACCACCGCTTCCAGCGAGCGGCCGAGCCGGTACTGGTCGACATCGTGCTGGTACTGGCCGACGCCTATCGACTTCGGCTCGATCTTGACCAGTTCGGCGAGCGGATCCTGCAGGCGCCGCGCGATCGACACCGCACCGCGCAGCGACACGTCGAGGCCTGGAAATTCAGCTGCCGCCGTGGCGGAAGCGGAATAGACCGAGGCACCAGCCTCGCTGACGATCACCTTGAGCGGCTTCGGCCCGGAGCCAGCAGGCATGTCAGCCAGCATATCGGCCACCAGCCGCTCGGTCTCGCGGCTGCCGGTGCCGTTGCCGATCGAAATCAGCTCGACCTTGTGCAGGCGGATGAGCTTGGCCAGCTCGGACTGCGTGCCGCGCACGTCGTTCTTCGGCGGAAACGGATAGACCGTTGTCGTCACCAGAACCTTGCCGGTGCCATCCACCACCGCTACCTTGACGCCGGTGCGGATGCCGGGGTCGAGCCCCATTGTGGCGCGCGAGCCGGCGGGTGCTGCGAGCAGCAAATCCTTCAGATTACGGGCGAAGACATGGATCGCCTCCTCCTCGGCCCGCTCGCGCAGATCCCGCATCAAATCGAGTGTCAGATGCAGCGACAGCTTTATGCGCCAGGTCCAGCCGGCCACCTCCATCAGCCAGCGGTCGCCCGGCAACTGGCGGCCGATGGCGTAGGCATCGGCAATCATCCGCTCGACCGGCTTCACCGGCGAGGCATCGTCGGCATCGACCTCAATGTCGAGCGACAGGACCTCCTCGTTGCGGCCGCGCAGCATCGCCAGCGCGCGATGGCTCGGCACGTTGGCCCAGCGCTCGACATGGTCGAAATAGTCGGAGAATTTCGCGCCGGCCTCCTGCTTGCCGTCGACGACACGTGAGCGCATGAAGGCGCGCTCCTTCATATAGGTCCGCAGTCTGCCGACCAGATCGGCATTCTCGGCGAACTGTTCGGACAGGATATCGCGCGCGCCTTCCAGCGCCGCCTTGGCGTCGGCCACCTCCTCTTTGATATAGGCCAGCGCCAGTTCGCCGGGCACGGCAGCACGGTCGGCGAGGATGGCCTCGGCCAACGGCCCCAGCCCACGTTCGCGCGCGATCTCGGCCTTGGTCCGGCGTTTCGGCTTGTAAGGCAGGTAGATGTCTTCGAGCTCCGCCTTGGTGACGGCGGCAGCGATTTTCGCCTCGAGCTCCTCGGTCAGCTTACCCTGCTCGCGGATCGAACCAAGGATGGTGTCGCGGCGCGCGTCGAGCTCGCGCAGATAGGCGAGCCGCTCGGCAAGATCGCGCAGTTGCGTGTCGTCGAGGCCGCCGGTGACCTCCTTGCGGTAGCGCGCCACGAACGGCACGGTCGCGCCGTCGTCCAGCAGTCCGATCGCTGCCGCGGCCTGTTCCGGCCGCGCGCCGATCTCGGCGGCTATGATCGTTGCGATGCGCTTACTGTCGGATGCCATGTCGGCCCTCGCGTTGGTCGAAAAGAACGGCGACCATAGGCGGAGACGCCCGCTGCGCCAACCGCAGCGTTTCAACCGCTTGAGAGGTCCACAGGAAAGCGGAGGGTTGGGTGCGCCTGAACCAGCAGCGTTGGCGCCGCCCCTCACCTGCCTGCCGGCATCCTCTCCCCGTATAGGGACGGGGAGAGGGCGCTGCCATCGGCGATTTCGCCGATCGCCGGCGTTGCAAGGATGGCGCCAGCGTTGCGGCCAGCCCCTTCTCCCCGTTCTTCGCGGGGAGAAGGTCCCGGCAGGGGGTTGAGGGGCGGCTCCGACTTCGACCACTGCCCCCGCTAAACCATCCGGCTCAGCGCCTCGAAGAAGGAAATCATGTCGAGATCGAGCTGATCGTCGACCGGCTTCGGCTGCGACGACATCTTTGCGATCACCACTTCGGCCTTCGGATTGACGTAGAGCCACTGGCCGTGGATGCCGATACCGTAGAAGGCGCCGCTTTCCGCCCCCGTCTGGTACCATTTGTTGCGGTAGCGGCCCTGCGGAAACAGGAACGCCATCGTGCCGCGCCGCCAGGCCTCGGCGTCACCGCCTGCGACGGTCGTGTCGCGCACCCAGCTTTCAGGGACGATGCGGCGGCCATTGGCCACGCCGCCTTGCCGCATCATCTCGCCGACGCGCGCAAGGTCGCGCGGCGTCACCGAAATGCCGCCGGCCGCGCGCGCCGTACCTTCCATGTCCAGAGTCACCGATGCCTCGCTGGCGGCGCCGAGCGGCAGCCACAATTTTTCCCGCATCAGATCGGCGAAGCGCCGGCCGGATGCGCGCTCGATCAGGATGCCGAGCAGGTCGGAGTTGGGCGAGCGGTAGCGGAACGTCCGGCCATGCGGCTCCTCCAGACGCTGCAGCGTCATGATGAAGGCTGCCAGGCTCTCTGTACCGCCGCCAGGATTCCACAGCGTCGCGCGACGGTAGCGGGCGAATGCGCTTTCCGGATCGAGATAGGCCTCTTCGAAATCGAGGCTTACCGTCATGTCGAGCACATGCCGCACGCTCGCATCGCCATAGGCCGAACCGGCGGCTTCGGGCAGATAGCGGGTCACCGGTGCGTCCGGATCGAAAATCCCCTCACCTTCCAATATGCCGGCAACAATGGCGGTCAGCGACTTGCTGAGCGAAAAGACGATGTGGCGGGCGCCGAAATCCATATGCGGTGCGTACCAGTCGCCGACGAATTTGCCGCCTTTCATGATCGTCAGCGCGTCGGTAGCGGAGCGCCTGAGAAAGGCTGTGACGCTCTCAGGGCCACCGGCCAGCGCGACCTTTTCGCCGAGCAGCCCGCCGAAATCCTGCACCGGCACCTCGCCGCCACCCGGCTTTGCCGCAACGCTCATGCTCGGCACCAGCTCACCGACATTCTGGAACGACCACCGGCTGAACGGGCTTTCCCGCCAATTGCCGAGCAGCACCTCATTGCGGGCAAAGCCATATCTGGTCTCGAACGCGGTCTTGCCGGTCATGATGGTCCTTGCGGATTTTCTTTGAGGCTCAGCCGACCGCAGCGGCAATGGCATGCACCGCCTTCAGCGTCGCCACCGAATAGCCGATGTTGGTGAAATCCGGATAGCTCGAAAGCTTCACCACGACCATTCTCGTATCCCAGTCGATATGGATCAGCTGCCCGAACACGCCCCGGCACATCAGCGCGCGCGAGCGCGGGTCCTCGATCCAGAACTGGTTGTGATAGCTGCCTTCCGGCAGGCTGGGACTGAAATCCGGTCCATGCCTGCCGTTGCGCGTCGCCTCGATCCAGTCGGCCGGCACGATGCCGCCCCCATTGTCGAGGATCAGCTGGCCGAAGCGGCCATAGTCGCGCAGCGTGGCGTTGAAGCCCCCGTCGGCGACCGCATAACCGGCGCTGTCGACGGTAAAGCAGGCACTTTCATCGGCGCCGAGTTTTTGCCAGAGTTCGTCCGAAACCAGCTGCGCCAGCCGTTTGCCGCTCACCCGTTCCATGATGAAGGCAAGCACGTCGGTCTCGATCGAGCGGTATTCGAAGGCAGCGCCGTGCGGCCGGCTCTTTTCCTTGAGCCCCAGGATCAGTTCGAACATATGCGATGGCCAGCGGAAGGCCGGATCGCTGCCCGGCGGCACCGGCTTCCAGCCGGTGGCGACATCGACCTGGCCGATATCGGAATAGGGGTCGGTGTATTCCTCGGAAAAGCGCACCCCGCTCGTCATGTCGAGCACATGCTGCACGCTGGCGCCTGCCCAGCCGGTCGCTTCCAGCTCCGGCAGATAGGCCGTCACCGGCAAGGCCGGATCGATCAGCCCGCGCCCGACCAGTATGCCGAACACCGAGGCCGTGACAGACTTCGCCATCGACTGTGATAGATGCAGCGTGCGTTCGGCCATGCCGTTGAAATAGCGCTCATAGGCGACCTTGCCGTCCTTGAGCACGAGAAACCCGTCCGTATAGGTCTCATCGAGCAGTCCGGCGAGCGTAGTCGGCTGCCCCATGCTGTCATTCACCGACAGCGCGTCGAGATCGACCTCGGCGCGCTCGAAGCGATGCCGATGGCCATTGCCGCGCCAGACTTCGACGGTCGGCAGAAATTCGCGGATGTGCTGGAACGCCCAACGATTCCATGGCGGCCGGTCCCAGTCGAGCTTCGGCGGCACCATCTGCGGCGGCGAACCCTGCATGATCGGCGGCGCCGGTTCGCTGTTGCGATAAGATTTCATCCAATCCCCTTGTCGCAAAGAAGGGAGGCCGAAGCCTCCCTTCGATCGATCCCACGTCGAGCCTATTTGCGCAGATTGGTCCAGATCTTGTTGTAGATCTCGACCACTTCCGGTGGGCAAGGTGGCACGAATTCCGCAGTCGGCGCACCAGCCGGTGGATTGATTTCCGGCGCGCTGGCGAAATCCGGCGACAGGAACTTGTGACTGCCGGTAATGCCGTTGTCGTAGCCGGCGAATTCCGAAATCAGCGCCGCGTTTTCCGGAGCCATGACGAAGTCCTGGAACAGCTTCGCATTTTCAAGGTTCTTCGCGCCCTTCAACACGGCCACATTGTCCATCCAGCCTTCGATGCCTTCCTTGGGATAGGCGTATTTGATCGCCGGAATTTTCTGGCGCGCACGATAGGTTGCGCCGTTCCACGCCTCCGTGACGATCACATCGCCCGAGGTGATCTTGGTGATGGTGTCGTAGCTGAAGGTCTTCCATGACGGCTTGGCGGCCATGAGAATGTCGTTGACCTTCTTCAGATTGGCCTTGTCGGCGCCGCAACGCGGCACGCCGGCATAGCGCTCGGCCGCGTGCATCACGGTGTTGACATCGTCGAGCATGTTGATCTGGCCTTTCAACTCGTCCGGCGGGTCGAACAGGATTGCCAGCGTGTCGATGTCGCCCTTGTATTTGTCGGTGTTGACTTCGAACGCGGTGGTGCCGAACTGCCACGGCACGGTGTAGTGACGGCCACTATCCCAGTAGATGTCGACGAAGCGCGGGTCGAGGTTCTTGCCGTTCGGCATCGCATTGGGCTCGGTCTTTTCGAGCAGGCCCTCATCGATCATGATCTTCACGGTGTAGTCGGACGGGACGACGATGTCGTAGCCGGAATTGCCGGCGCGCACCTTCGACAGCATGGTCTCGTTGGAATCGTAGTCGTCCAGCGTCACCTTGACGTTGTATTGTTTTTCGAATTTCTCGATCAGCTTGGGGTTGGTGTAATCACCCCAATTGTAGATGTGCAGCTCACCATCGGCGAGTGCAGGTACTGCCCATAAAAGTGCTGCCGTCGAAACGGCAGCCATCAGTTTCCTAGACATCACAGTCTCCTTTGCCTTCCCATTGACTCACTTGGCGCGGCGGCGCGCGATCAGGAACGATATCGAGACGAACAGGATCGACACCAGCAGCAGGATGGTGGAGATGGCATTGATCTCCGGCGTCATCGGCCGCCTGATCTGGTTCCAGATGTAGAGGGGCAGCGTCGTCTGCCCGGGGCCGGCGACCAGCTGCGTGATGGTGAAATCGTCGAAGGAGACGATGAAGGCGAGCGCCCCACCCGACAGGATGCCGGGAACCAGCAATGGCAGCGTTATGCGCCGGAAAGCATGCCAGGGCGTGGCATAGAGATCGGCCGCGGCAGCTTCGAGCGTCAGATCCATGTCCTCGAGACGCGCCCGGATCGGCATATAGGCGAAAGGAATGCAAAAGACGGTGTGGGCGAGGATCAGATTGCCGATGCCGAAATTGAGCTCGAGAGTGCCCGCGATCAGCGCAAAGAACGATAGCGTTGCCACCGCCGTAATGATTTCCGGCACCATCAGCGGCAGGTTGATGACCATGAAGGCCGCCGACAGCCCGCGCCACGGCTTCACCCGGGTCATGCCGATCGCCGCCAGCGTCGCCGCGATCGTCGAGATGATGGTGGCGCTCACCGAGATGATCAGCGTGTTCTTGGCGGCGTTGTGGAATTCCTCGTTGAGCAGCGCACTGCCATACCAACTAAAGCCGATGCCTTCCCAACGAGTGACCAGCGACCCGGTGTTCAGCGAAAAGATCATCAGGATCAGGATCGGCGCGTAGAGCACGCAAAGGCAGATGATGGCAATCGAGCGAAAGCCAGGCTGGTCCTTGATGTCGACGCGGGGATCAGCCATGCCTCATCTTCCCCGACGTGTTGCGGACATAGAAGTAGAGCGCGACCAGCACCGCTGCCATCAGGATCAGCGCCTGCGCGCAGCCGAGCGGCCAGTTGCGCCCGGAGCCGAATTGCTGGGCGATGAGATCGCCGATCATCAGGTGGATACCGCCGCCGAGGATCAGCGGCGTCACATAGGCGCCGAGGGCCGGCATGAACACAAGCAGGCAGCCGGCGATGATGCCGGGCAGCGACAGCGGGATGATCACCCGCCATAGCACCTGCCGACGCGTCGCATAGAGATCGTAGGCGGCCTCGACCAGCCGGAAATCCAGCTTCTCCAGGCTGGAATAGAGCGGCAGCACCATGAACGGCAGGAACGAGTACAACAGGCCGAGCTGGATGGCGAAGTTGGTGTAGAGCATGGTGATCGGTTTCTCGATCACCCCCAGAGCCATCAGTGCGTTGTTGATGAGGCCCTCGTCGCGGATGATGAACATGATGGCGAGCGTGCGCACCAGCAGGTTCGACCAGAACGGGATGGTGATCAGCAGCACCCACCAGTTGCGCTGCGCCGGCGGTCGCGTGGCCATGAAATAGGCTGTCGGAAAGCCGAGCAGCAGGCAGATGACCGTCGTCACCACGGCGAAGACGAACGAGCGCAGATAGATAATCAGAAAATCCGGCGTAAACTGCAGCGTGTCGTCGAAAATATCGCGCTGGAACAGGAAGTTCAGATAGGCGTCTGTCGAGAACTTCCACTGCACGCCGCCGTAAGGTGCTGCGGCAAGAAATGAATAGATGAGGATGATGAGAAGCGGCAGCACGCCGAAAATCCCGATGATTATCAAAGCTGGTAACGAAAGCAGGCGGTGGCGCCTGGCGCTGGCCTTCTCCGCCTCTGCTTCGAACAATGCAGCTTGGGAAAACGTGACTGCCATCAATCCCTCAGCACTTGCGCGGCGTCGTTGCCGATCGAGACGCCGACCTTGTCGCCCCGCTCGAAACCGCAGCCTGCGCTGCGCGTGTTCTGCTGGCGCACGGTGAAGGCTTCGCCACTGTCCAGTTGGACATGAATATGCGTGTCGGTACCGAAATAGACGATGTTTTCGATGGTTCCCGAAAGGTCGCCCTTGCCGCTGGTCAGCTTGGCGTGTTCCGGCCTGACCACCACGGTAGCATTATCCTTCGGCTGGAAGCCTTCAGCCACGGTCGCGTCGATCGTTGCGCCGGATTTGAGGGTCGCGCGAGCCTTGCCGTTGCCGATATCGGTGATGGCTGCGGTCAGGAAATTGGTTTCGCCGATGAAGTCGGCAACGAAGCGCTCCGCCGGCTTGTCGTAGATGTCCCACGGCGTGCCGACCTGCAGGATCTTACCGGCCGACATCACAGCGATGCGGTCCGACATGGTCAGCGCTTCCTCCTGGTCGTGGGTGACGAAGATGAAGGTGATGCCCGTCTGGTGCTGCAGCCGTTTCAGTTCGATCTGCATCTCCTTGCGCAGCTTGTAGTCGAGCGCCGACAACGGCTCGTCGAGCAACAGCACTTTTGGCTGCGGCGCCAGCGCGCGGGCCAGTGCCACGCGCTGCTGCTGGCCGCCGGAGATCTGGCTGGTGCGGCGGCCGCTGAGCGCCTCCATTTTGACCAGCTTCAGCATCTCGGCGACGCGTGCCTTGATTTCGGCTTTCGGCTTGCCCAGCATCTCCAGCCCGAAGCCGATATTCTCGGCCACCGTCATGTGCGGGAACAGCGCATAGGACTGGAACACGGTGTTGACCGGCCGCTTGAACGGCGGCAGCGGCGCGATGTCCTGCCCGTGAAGCAGGATTTCGCCTTCGCTGGGAAAATCGAAGCCGGCAATCAGCCGAAGCAGCGTCGTTTTTCCGCAGCCGGACGGCCCGAGCAGCGTGAAGAACTCATTCTCGCGGATCGATACCGAAACCGTGTCGAGAGCGGCGACTTGTGCGTCCCCGGTACCGAACACCTTGCGGACGCCGCGTACCTCGATTGCACTCTTACCCGGGTGATCCGGCACGCACTACCCCATTGTTATGTCCGCTCTTAAAGGCGGATGCAGTTCCCATTCGATTGTCAGCACATGCCGGTCGGCTTGGCAACCATGCGTCTGAATCTCGGTTCAGAACGCAAGCCCCGTGCCACGGCAGCTCCATCATCAAATCTGATAAGTGACCTTGCCGCCGCAGATGGTGGTGACCGGATGCACCTTGTGCAGGGAAGCCGGCTGAATTGCCTCAATATCGGCCGACAGCACCACCAGATCGGCCAGATAACCGGGTTTCAGCCGGCCCTTGCGGTGCTCCATGAATTCGGCGTAGGCGCCTTCGACCGTATAGCCGGCAAGCGCTTCCAACAGCGAGAAGCTCTGGTCGGGAACGCCGTCTGCCCAAGGTTTGCGCAGCACCGCCGCCTGAATGCCCAGGATCGGATCGACCCGCGACACCGGCCAGTCGGAAGCGAAGACGACATGCGCACCCGCCTGCTTCAGCGTCCGCCAGGCATAGCTCAGCGGCCATCTTTCGCGGCCGATGCGCGAGAGCGTCGGCTCCAGCGGGAAGTCCATGGCGCCGGGCGGGTGCGGCGGCTGCATCGAGGCGACGACGCCGAGTTCGGCGAAGCGCGGCACGTCGGCGGCGGTGGTCACCTCGATGTGCTCGACCCGGTGCCGGCTGTCGCGCCTGCCATTTTTCCGTCGCGCCGCCTCGTAACCGTCGAGGACCGCACGCACCGCGCCGTCGCCGATCGAATGTACAGCGATCTGCAAGCCGCGCCGGTCGGCCTCCACCGCCACCTCGGCGAAATGCTCGGGCGTGAACAGCGGCTCGCCGCGCCAGCCCGGCCGGTCGGCATAATCGTCGACCATGACCGCGGTCCAGCCTTCGAGCACGCCGTCATAAAACATCTTGACCATGCCGGACGACAGCCATTCCGATCGATAGGCGGAAGCCATCCTCGATGCCTTTTCCAGCCTGTCGAGCGTCATGAAATTCTTGAAGTGGAAGGGTATCTTGGTGCGGCAGAGCAGCCGCCCTTCCTGCTCCAGTCCGGCAAGCAGCTCGAGCTGGTAGAGATTACCATCCATGTTCTGGATCGAGGTAATGCCGTGGCGGGCGCACCATTGCAGCCCGCGATGCATCAGGTCACGATCGGCCGCGATTTCAGCGGCGGAAGGGTACGGCTCGGGCTCGCCGCCTGTCGCGAGGCCGAGCCGAACGCGGTTCTGCCCGGAAAGTTCGAGGATCGGCCCGAACGCCTCTCCCTCGCGCAATTCGCCCGCCGCAAGGCCGTCGGCGCCCATGACGATCTCGTTGCCGGGGCCGAGTTGCTTGCCGTGCAGGATGCCCGCCAGTTCCAGCGCCTTGGTGTTGGCCCACATCGTGTGGTGATCGGAAGCAGACATGGCGAACGGCCGGTCGGGGATGATGCGGTCGAGATGATGGCGGGTGACCGGTTCTTCCCTGGAAAGGATGGTGTAATCGACGCCGGCTCCAAGCAGCAATTTGGCGTTCGGCCGTGCCGCCGCATACGCACGGATCGCGTCGCTCAGCGCATCGAAGCCATGCACGCCCTGAAGATGCAGATTGTCGAGTTCGGCCGCGCCGCCGAAAAGATGCATGTGCGCTTCGATGAAGCCCGGCACCACCGACCCCCCTTGCGCATCCATAATCTCCGTGGCCGGCCCCTTCATCGCCTCGATGGTCCGGCGATCACCAACCGCCAGGATGTTGCCGTCCTTTATCGCCACCGCCTCGGCCATCGGATTGCCTTCATCCATGGTCAGCACGCGGGCATTGGTGACGATCAGGTCGGCATTTGAACTCATGATTACCTGCGGTTTCGTTGCGGCCGCGACAGGCTAGACGACCGGCTGCCGGGCCAGCAAGCCATGGCTGGTTGGCCCAGCGCCTTGTGAAGGGCAGTGCAGGACGGTTAGGGTCGCCGCGTCTCACCACGGAAAGATTTCATGAAGACTGTTTTTTCGCCTCTCCATGCCGGTCATGCCGGCAATGTCGAACTGATCGCCGGCGCCATCGTGCCGGCCTTCGAAAAGCCCTCGCGCGCCGAGTTCATCAGGGCGCGGGTGGAGAGCGAAAAGCTCGGTCCGATCCTGCCGCCGGAAAGCCACGACCTCGCCGCCGCCAAGAAGGTGCATGCCAGCGACTACATCGATTTCCTGCCGACCGTGTGGCCGCTCTGGGAAGCGTCCGGCCGCACGGGTTCGGCCATTCCCTTCACCTGGCCGACGCGCGGCCTGCGCGGCGACGTGCGCCCCAGAGGCATCGATGCGCTGCTCGGCTTCTACTCCTTTGACGGCGGCGCGACGTTCGTCAAAGGCACATGGGACGCGATCAAGTCGTCCTATGACGTCGCGCTGACCGCCGCCGCTCTGGTCAAGGCCGGTGAACCTTCTGCCTTCGCGCTCTGCCGCCCGCCGGGACACCATGCCGGTGCAGCCTTCATGGGCGGCTATTGCTTCATCAACAACGCCGCCGTCGCCGCGCAATGGTTCCGTGATCACGGCGCCAGACGCGTTTCGATCCTCGATGTCGACTATCACCACGGCAACGGCACCCAGGAGATATTCTATCGCCGCGGCGACGTTCAGGTGCTGAACCTGCACGGCGATCCGATGACCGAATATCCGTTCTTCCTCGGTCATGCCGATGAACGCGGCGAGGGCGACGGCGAAGGCTTCAACGACAACTATCCGATGCCCTTCGGCACCGGCTGGGACGTGTGGAACGCCTCACTCGAGGACGCTTGCACGAGGCTTTCGGCTTACGCCCCGGACGTCGTCGTGGTTTCACTCGGCGTCGACACCTTCGAGAAGGACCCGATCAGCCAGTTCAAGCTGAAGACCGCCGACTACCCCAGGATCGGCCGCCGCATCGCCAGGCTCGGCCTGCCGACGCTGTTCGTCATGGAAGGCGGCTACGCCGTCGAGGAAATCGGTGTCAACGCCGTCGGCGTGCTGACCGGGTTCGAAGGCCGCTAGAAGCGCTGCTGGACCCGGCGCCTGCAGATCATGTGGCCGCGCTCGGCGCGGCAACCGGCGCCGCCGGCTTGCGCGAGCGGCCAAGATAATAGACCGCCGCCGCTGCAATGACGCCGGCGGCCAGAATGCCTGCCGCCAGCATCGGTCGGTACCAGAACCAGGCGATCGCCATCGTCGTCGTGCCGACCAGGATCGCCAGGAAAAAGGCAATGATGCCGGTCCCCATCCGCGCCACGCTGCCGAGCAAAGGAATGACGTCGAGGATGACGCCGATCGGACTAAGCAGCAGGGCAAAGCCGATGGCCAACAGCAACAGGCCGGCAGCGCGCAGCAGCCAGGTGATCAGCGTGTTCGTGCTGACCGCGTCGGCGAACATCTTTTCCGCAGGAACATTGCCGGTGTCGACCATCAGCAACTGATCGCCGGCCTTTGTCTGGTAAGGTTCGAACCCGCCCGCTGTTTGGCGCGCGACAATGCTGACCACGCCGAGCGGCGCCAGCTCATAGCCAATGCGATAGTCGCCCAGTGCCGGCGACGTGGTGTTGAAGCCGAGATAGATCTTTCCGTCGACAATGTTGACCCGCTTGGTGCCGGTATAGGCAGCGTCTATGACGGCCGACTGGTCCGGCGACAGTGAAAATTCCCTGTCGCCGCCGATCAGGTCCAGCACCGGCCGGTCGAGCGTGAATGCACCGAGCTTGCCGTCCGGAATCTGGAACCTCTTGCTGTGGATCTCCATCGGCGGATTCTCGTGGCCGTCCGGCTTCTTGAACTCCGACGAGTTGATCTGACTGTCGTCCCACACCTTCGAATAGCTGTAGGTCGTCACCGTCTCCTCGCCGCCGCCCAGCTTCTTCGTCGTCTCGGATTTCTGTTCCTCTTTCCATTGGTACATCTCGGCGCTGCGCGACAGCCGCAATCCTTGCGCCGAAATGCCAAAGTCCGGATCGGCAAGGCCGCCGCTCGCCGTCACCGCCCCGGCGACATGGACGAGCTTACCGTCATTGCCGGCATCGATGCTGTCGGCGCCAACCGAGATCACCGCGCCCGATCCCTCGGCGAGCGAACGTGCCGTCTGCACGGCGCGGCCCTCGTTCCAGAACAGGCCGATCACCATCAGCATGATCAAGAGCAGGCCGAAAACGACGCTGCCGACCGCGCGCTTGATCCGCCCGAACCACGAGACGGACGTTACTTCCTGAAATGAATCGCTCATTGTTCCCCCCCAATTCCCCAAAGCCGGTTTCACGAAATCTGCGCTCTGCCGCGCAGTGGTGAGGAACCGGCCTTACCCCAAACCGAGACAGACGCCCCATCCGTCCCGATAGCAGGAGCCTATCGCAATCGACGAGCTGCCGATACGGCACACTTGCAGTTGGATCCGGCCGCCGCAAAGCACACGGACGCTTCAAAAAGCCACCCTCGCAGTCGCCACCAACCCATTGAATTGGTTTCCGTCAAATCGCGTTTGATGTCGGATTCGTCTGCGGTTGGATTGTAGCCGAATCAGCCGTTGATCGGGGGCGCGGCGACCACCAAACCTCAAGTCCGGAACCATTCCGGAGCCGGATACGCAACGTCGCGCTCCCTGAAAACCGGTGCGATTTTGTGCGCGGCCCCGGGTGTTGGTGCGCCTTCGTAAAAGTGATGCGTATTCGGCAGCTGGCGATGCCAGCATCTGGATCAAATCTCGCAATTCGATCTGTTGAGTTCCCTGACCTGACCACTCCGACGGAACGGTAGAGCGCCAACGATGTATTCCCCCAAGCCGAGATTGAGACCGGCGCCGAGCACCGGCAGCGTCTCACCCGTTCGATCGACATGCTGTCGGCGGCGGTGGCCGACCGCAACTCGCCGGAGGCGATCGAGGCACTTCATTTCACCAGCCGCGTCTGGACCGCCTTCGTCGAATATCTCGGCTCCGGCGACAACGCCCTGCCCAGGGAACTGTGCGCCAATCTCATCTCGATTGGTTTGTGGCTGCTGCGCGAAACCGAAGACATCCGCCAGGGCCGCACCGATAATTTCGAAGGGCTGATCGAAGTGTCGGAGATCGTCAGGGACGGCATGCCGTGAGCAGCCGCTCGCCCGCAGCGGCACGCGCTGACCGGCCCGCTATCTCGTTGTTGGACCATGATGTTTTTCGAGAATGCGTTCGCCCTTTGCGATGTGATGTTCTATTGAATCCTTGGCTTGCGGGGCCGATTCATCGGAAGAACAAAGCGTTTTGAGCCCGGGAAAGCATTTATGAGCGACGACACACCGGAAAGCGAAAGCGCCTCGGCGCTGGCGCCGTTCCGGCACGGCATCTTCCGTGCGGTGTGGTCCGCCAGCCTCGTCTCCAATTTCGGTGGCCTGATCCAGGGCGTCGGTGCCGCCTGGATGATGACGACGATCGCCACCTCGTCCTACCAGGTGGCATTGGTCCAGGCCTCGACCACCTTGCCGATCATGCTGTTTGCGCTGCTGGCCGGCGCCATCGCCGACAGCTTCAACCGGCGCAAGGTCATGCTGATCGCCCAGATCTTCATGCTGGTTGTTTCGGCTCTTCTCACCGTCTTCACCTATCTCGACCTGATGACGCCGTGGACGCTGCTCGCCTTCACCTTCCTGATCGACAGCGGCACCGCGCTCAACAGCCCGTCCTGGCAGGCTTCGGTCGGCGACATGGTGCCTCGCGCCAAGGTGCCGGCGGCGATCGCGCTCAACTCGATGGGCTTCAACCTGACGCGCAGCGTCGGCCCGGCGATCGGCGGTATCATCGTGGCCGCCGCAGGTGCTGCCGCCGCCTTTGCCGCCAACACGCTGAGCTATGTCGGCCTCATCGTCGTGCTGGCCCGCTGGAGGCCGGAACTGCCGGCATCGACTTTGCCGCGCGAGACGCTGGGCGCCGCCATGGGCGCCGGCCTGCGCTACGTCGCCATGTCGCCCAATATCGGCAAGGTGCTGGTCAGGAGCTCGGCCTTCGGCTTCAGCGCCGGCGCGGTCCTGGCACTGCTGCCCTTGGTCGCGCGCGACGTCGTCAAGGGCGATGCCTTGACCTACGGCATCATGCTCGGCGCTTTCGGCATCGGCGCCGTCGGCGGCGCGCTGACCAGCGTCAGGCTACGGCAGCTCCTGTCCAGCGAGACGATGGTGCGCATGGCATTCGCCGGCTTCGCGCTTTGCGCCTTCAATGCCGCCGTCAGCGAGAATGCCTGGCAGACGTCGCTCGGCCTGTTGGTCGGCGGTGCCTGCTGGGTGACAGCGCTTTCGCACTTCAACGTCACCGTCCAGATGTCGACACCGCGCTGGGTGGTCGGCCGCGTGCTTTCGGTCTACCAGACCGCAACCTTCGGCGGCATCGCGCTCGGCAGCTGGGTGTGGGGCGTCGTTGCCGACGTGCACGGCGCCGAAGTCGCTCTGATGGCCGCCAGCGTCACGATGTTGGCTGGAGGCGCCATCGGCCTGCTGCTGCCGCTGCCGCAACAGGCGGTGCTCAACCTCGATCCGCTCAACCGCTTCCAAGAGCCGCATCTGGCGCTCGACCTGAAGCCGCGCAGCGGGCCCATCGCCATCATGATCGAATATGTCATCCGCAACGAGGACGTGCCGGAATTCCTCGCCACCATGGCCGAGCGCGGCCGCATCCGCCGCCGTGACGGCGCCCGCAACTGGACGTTGGCGCGCGACCTCGAAAACCCCTCAATCTGGATCGAGCACTACCACACGCCGACATGGGTCGAATACATCCGCCACAACAGGCGCGCCACCTACGCCGACGCCGTCATTGGCGAGCGCATAAGGGCGCTGCACAGCGGCAACGAGCCGCCACGCGTCCGTCGCATGATCGAGCGGCCGACGACTGCTGGCACGGCGCTGGTCATGCCGAAGGGACCGATCGAGCATTAGCGCAAATCCAGGAAAAGTGTGAAACGGTTTTCCGTCCGGAATTGCGGAAAACAAAGAGATAGAGCGGTTCGCCGTTTCCGTGAAACGATGAACCGCTCCAGTCACCCTAACGCCCCTTCCGCCGGTGGTTCGACTACATGAGCTCTATGACGAAATAATCGCCCTGCTGTATCCACTTCACCAGGAAGTTAATTGTCAGGTCGGTACCGCTCCAATGCATCTCGACAGTTGATGGAGACGGCTTTATGAGGCCTCCCTCGATAAAGTCACTCGACCTCGTACCAGATGCGCCTGAGATGAAATTGAAATCCTGGAACTGGAATGTGACCTCGCAGCTGAGAGTGAACGGCGTGAACCCGCCGCCGGCCGGCTTGGGCAACGCGAACTGAACCAACGCCGGCTCCGCGTTCGGCTTTTCGGTCTTTGAAAAGCTGCCGGACGGCCCCTGCAGGTGCCACGTGATTTCAGTGATTTCTTTCTTGCTGGCGTTGAACCAGAGACCCGTTGCTATCGTCAGCATCGCTGGCTTGACCACCGGCGGCGCAGTAAGGGGAATACTGATGGTCTCGGTGTTGTAACCAACGGCTGCAACTTGCAAGCTGACCGATACTTGGCCGGTCGGCGGAGACAGGGTGAACGCTGTGTTGGTGGCCCCGACCACCACGCCCCCTTGCGATATGGTCCCTCCAACCGATTGGTACTTGTTATCGGCGTCGACAGCTTTGATGGTTATCGTCGCCGGCTGGCCCGCTGTCAGGGATGGGGGAGCCGCGGAGAGCAACATTTCCCCGGGGAAGACATTGACGGGAACTCTGGTGAGCGGAGACATCTTCGTGCACAATGTCTGCATCACCGTAATTTGGTCTTCTACCTTGAGCTCGCCCACGTAAATCCCGAAGTAGAGCGTCGTCCAACCAAGTGGCGTATCGCTGGCGCGCCACTTCCCGTTCACGAATACATGCACGCGCGCGCCGGGAATTATGCCTGATACGTAAATGAGCCGCTGGAAGACCCGGACGGGCTGTTGAATATCCGGGGTCTTGAGTGGGGTCAGGTCGGATACTTTGATCGGGCTCCCGACCCGAAGCGCGGGGGGCTGACAAGTAAGCTCCAGCTCGGCGTGAATGTGCTCGCCGGCGCGCAAAGGCCGAAATGTCTCGACCCAGACGAGACCGCCATAACTGAAGACGGGCTTGCTGATTACAGGAGAATCTGGCGCGTCCGAGTACAAACGCACGACCGCATTGTCGACGCTGTTGACGAAAGCGCCGCTTGCACATTCAAATGCAGGCTCCATGACGGTCGGCGGAAATACGCTGCCCTGGTAAGTCCCCACCACCAGCAACTTATCCGATGTGGCTGTCTTGCCGCACAGCTCCTGGATGACGACGAGCGATGGAAACGGCGGCGAGGCCGGGATCAGGGCCGACATGTCGGGAATCCAGTATTGGCCGGAACTCACATCCTCGCCCACTCCGATTCTCCCGAGCACGGTAGCCGCACCCGAAGTCGGATCGACAAGTTGGATCGTCAATGTCGCGCCGGGCTCGAGATTGGAGATAGGCAAGGCACGGGCTGCCGGGCAGTTGTACTGTGAGGTCCCGATCCCGATTACGGGCTTTCGAACCGGCAAGGTTTCGTCGACGATCACCGGAGGGGCAGATGACGGACTTGATGCATTGCAGCGCTCGAAGTGCTGCGTGGCGCTGAAGACATCCGGATTATGCGCGGCACGGCCAAGCAGCGCCAGGAGGTTGGCGCCGACGAAAGGATATTCCAGCACGTCGCCATTGAAGTGGACCTTCGTGGTGGCGCCTTGAGCCAACCCCCTAACGGGTACTGCTTGCGCACACCCAGGAACTGAGCCGACTGCTGGTGCCGGCATAGTATTTTCCCGATACGGCGTCGGTTCGGCGGGCAAGCTCGGGGTCGGACTGCTCTTCACCTGTCCGGCAGGCGTCTGAACGGACTGCATCGCGTTAAGCACATCGTTGGCCTGGATCGGCCCGCGTATGCGCACTGGTACGACATTTCCGCGTGCAGTATCGCTGCCAATCAATGCGCCGCCGTTGAAAATCTCGACCGTGGCGCCAGGATAGGCTGCGCCTATCAGCACCCAGTCGACGCACTCGTGCACCTGGCTCAAGTACACCAATGGGCTTAGCGTCGAGGGATACCCGAGCACGACGATCGGGACCGGGCTTGGGTCACTGGTTTCGGCGCCGAGCGTCCAGCGTGCGGTCAATGCATCCCCCACGTTGAGGGAGCCTGCGGCGACCGGCACAAAGGTAGTGGTTGTGGCGCCGGCATTTACTGCAGGGACAGGTATGCCATTTACCAGGAGGGAAATGCTCGACCCGGGGAGCGGCCCATCGATACGGACCGAGGTACTCAAGACCGATACGGGGCCAATCACAATTGGTGCAAGAAGCGTGCTCATGTTCGTTTCCCTCTCTGTACGGCGCAGACATGTCGCCTGGTTCGAAACAGGACGTAGAGGAAGCGCACTTACGGATGACTTACGGATGGGTCGGCGCGGTGCTGGACTGCTTATTTCGCCAGCAAGGCGAGAAAATCGTCGAGACTTTGCTTCATCAGCAATTCGGCCTTCTCGATGCCGCCCCATTGGGCGAACTGGCCATCGACCCACATTCGGGCAAGCCCATAGACAAGCGCGCGTGCCTGTAAGGGAATGCCTTCGATATTCGTTTTCCGCAATTGCCCGGCCGCACGAGCGTCTTCCAGTATCTGGACCATCAGACCGCGGATTTCTTCGTTCAGTCGAACAAGCGTTTCGGAAGCGTCGAAATCGATCGCCCGGCGCATCGAGATGATCTCGAAATGCGTCGGGTTGTTGATGGTCCAGTTGAGATAGGCTGAGCCCAGCGCCCGAAAGCGCGAGAGCGGATCAAGCTGATCTGCCCTATCCAGTTCGACGGAGATCTCGGCGCGAAACCGGCGCATCGCCTCTTCGGCCACGGCGGTCATCAGGGCGGTCTTGGTCGGAAAGTGCCGGAACGGCGCTCCCGACGACACCCCGGCCCGTTTGCCCGCCTCCCGCACCGTCACCTGGTCGACGCCGTCCTCCCTGGCGATGGCCAAGGCGGCATCGATCAGTGCCTGCCGCAAGCTGCCGTGGTGATAGGTCTTGCGTTGTTTGTCCATGTCCTCTGCCAGAACGCATCCATCCCAACCATCACGATCTCGCGATCGATGCAAGCACGACTTACTTTGCGATTGCAATAGCCTCAATTCAAATGTAAGCAGTGATTACATTTGCACTCAGGGAGGTATCATGAGCGCCGTCGCATCATCCATTGCAGACAAGGCAACGAGCCGTTGGTGGCTCTTCTGGTTTTTGGCAGCGATCACTCTCGCACTGTCCGGGCTTGTCGCATTTCGCGGCGATTTCACGATCGAAGCCGTCCGCCAAGTCATACGGCTCACTGCCCAGATATCGCTCGTCCTGTTCTGCACGGCGTTTTCGGCATCGGCGCTCGCTCGCGACTTGCCGAGTGCATCCACGCGTTTCCTGCGCCGCCATCGACGTCAGATCGGCCTGGCCTTCGCATTCTCGCACGGCGTGCATGCGATCGCCTTGTTCACCTTTGCGCAGATCAGCCCGGCACAGTTCAAAGAGGCTACGGACCCCGCCATGTTCGTCTTCGGCGGTCTGGCCTACCTGTTCATCATCGGCATGGCCGCAACGTCTTTCGACCGGACGGCGGCATGGATCGGGCCGCGCGCATGGCGCATCCTCCATACCGTCGGCGGTTACGATATATGGCTGACCTTTTTGATTGCCGAAGGCAAACGCGCGGTCCATGACGTCTATTATTGGCCCTATGTGCTCCTTCTTCTCGCCGTGATGGCCATTCGCTGGTGGGGCGCAATAAAGCGATAGGCAGGCAACCCGCCCGTTGCCAGCCAACCGCCTGCCGAAGGCGACCTTCGGCAGGTCGATGCTCCTTCGCGGTGTCGTGCCACTATCGGGAGAGGACGCGAATACGACTCTGAAACTCACCACGATCGACATAGCATCCCCGCAAATGTCTTGGCCCCGTATTTGGGTTGAACGACTGGCGGCCGTGCAAGACCCGCCGATTGTCGAAGACCGCCATTTCGCCGGCTTTAAGGCGGTAGGCTATTTGGAAACGCGAGCCGCGGATCATCATCATCAGCTTGCGATAGGCCGCATAAAAGGGTGCGCATATGTCGGAGGGAAGATCGATGACATCCACAAGATGGGCGTTGAACCGTAACTCTGTCACTTCTCCACCGCGTTGAGTTACGATCACAGGAAACCGACCGCGCAGATCGTAGTTTTCATCGTGAAAACGACAAGGGATCTCGACCTCGCACAAGAGGCGGTAGGCTTCCGGATCTTCCGCCCGTAGCGCGGCGACGACCGCAAACCCGTCGGCAAAGATCGATCCACCGCCTTCAGCGTCGTTCGCGATACAATGCAGGAATTGATAGCCGGGCGGCACCTCCTGGTTCGCGAGATCCGTGTGTAACGGCAGGGCGACCGGCGTATAGGCCAAATTGTTCGGGTTCGGCATCGACACGACTTCGAACATCGTGCCGAAATTTGTCTGGCGCAGGAACGCTATCCGCTCGGCCGCACGCCGCCCCGCGTCGGGATCGTCGCCAAGCCCGTCGACGATGGAGAGCCCGTATGCAGCCGTGGCCTGCAGCCAGGCGAGCAGATCGGCATCGCTTTGCAAGAGGTCTCCGGCGGCGTGACGCGGTATGGTTTCAAGATCGATTGAGGCGTCCCAGACTTTCGGAGCGATGTCAGCCGGATCGTCCCGCTTTCTCCCCGGGCGGTAGGATTCAAAGAACTGGCTCGGGAATTCCTCCTCAGCCTGGTCATTCGGCCAGACAATGCCCACGGCGCCGCCTGTGTCTCGCACGCTGAGCGGCCTCAGCGAGGGGTCTACGCTGGTCAGGTCGAATATTCGCTCTTCGGTCTGTGGGTGAAACGCCGATGGCGCATTGTCCTTTAGCCAGAGCCAAGGGTAGCAGACTGTTTCGCCCGACAGGAAAGTCACGGCAAGCGCGGTCTCCCGGGCTTCCACGGAAAGCATGGTATTCATGGTGGTGTCTCTCTGAACACAGAATTTGATTTTCAGCTTGGATCAGACCCGCAGGCCATCAACCCAGCGGTGGTGGCCACCACAAGCTCGGCTTCCCATAGCGATGGGATCCGGGATTTCTGTTCGGTTCTTCGAGCACTCGATCACCAGGTGAAATCTGGTTCAGATCTATACGGCGATGGTAGCGGTCGTTTGCCGGCAATGTCTAGCTAAATGCAACGGGATCGCCCCTTCTCGACCCTACCCTTCGCCCGACAGATCGCGCCGCGCCTTGTCGAGTTCCTCGGCATAGCGCCGCATCAGGTGGCCTTCGGTCAACAGCCCGACCACCTTGCGGTCGGTGAAATCCTCGACCACCGCCAATTCCTCGGCGCCGGCGCGCTGGAAGGTCTCTGCGGCCGACTGCACGTTCATGCTCGGCACCAGCACCGCGTCCTTGAATTTGGCGAAGGACAGCACCGGCATCTCGTCATCCGACAAATGGCTGTGCAATTCGGCGACGATCAGCACGCCGACATAGTGCAGTTCGGCATCGACCGCGATGACGCGCTGCGAGGAGCCGAGCGGCACCGCCTTGCGGAATGTTGCAAGCGTCGTCGAGGCGTTGATGGTGCGGACATCCTTTCGCATCATTGAACCGACCGTCAGGCTGCGCATCCAGCCGACATCATGCGCGCTGCGGATCGTTTCGCCGCGCAGATGGAAGCGCCATGTCGAGAAGGAATAGCCAAAAGTTTCGCGCACCAGGATCGCCGCCATGAGCGAGGCGGCCAGCACCACGCCGGTCAGCGTAAGGTCGCGGGTCGATTCCAGCGCCAGGAACGTCATCGTCAACGGACCGCCGACGACGCCGACGGCGAGCGAGGTCATGCCGACCACGGCGGCGACGGCGGGGTCGATGCCGGTCGCCGGCGAGACGAACGCCATCGCGCCGGCAAACATCTTGCCTAGCAGGGCGCCGAGGAACAGCGAGGCAAAGAACAGGCCGCCGCGGAAGCCGGAGCCGAGCGAAATCGCCGACGCCGCCAGCTTCAGCACGAAGACGCTGGCCACCACGCCCAGACCGTAGTTCATTGCGAATTCGCGATGCAGCGCGCCATGGCCGCTGGATAGGACCTGCGGCGTGATCAGTCCCAGCAGCCCGACCATCACGCCGCCGATGGCGGGGCGCAGCGAGGCGTCGATCGACAGCCGGGCAAAGAGGCGCTCGATCAGGCTCACCAGATGCATGATGGCGATGGAAGCACCGCCGCCCAGAAGCCCGAGCAGCATGAACGGCAAATACTGGCTGACGGTGAGCTGCGGCAGACCGGCGAGCTCCAGCGGAAACGGCACGCCGCCGAACACCTCTGCGGTCAGCGAGGCCGAGATCGCGGCGGCCATCACAGGTGCGACATTGGCGACCGAGTAGATGCCGATGACCAGCTCGAAACCATAGAAGGCGCCGGTCAGCGGCGCATCGAAGGCGGCGGCGATCGCGCCGGCCGCGCCGCAGCCGACGAGGATGCGGACATCGTTGCGGCGCAGCTTGAAGAAGCGTGCAAGCCGCGACGCCAGGCCCGAACCGACCTGCGTGTAGCCGGCCTCGAGCCCGACCGAAGCGCCGAAGCCGCTCGAGATCAGCGTCTGCCCGGCGATGATGAAGGTGTCGGTCAGCGACATGCGGCCGCCGTACAGTGCATTGGCTTCGATCGGATCGACCGGCGTGCGGAACTTCCGCTTTCTCAGCCAGATCACCGTCAGCCCGAGCAGGATGCCGCCGATCGCCGGGATCAGCGCCTGCTCCGGCCTTTGCAGCGAAAACATCGCCGAAAGCCGCCCGCCAGGCTGAACGCCGAACAGCAGCCCATGCAGGACTTGCACCAACCCGCTCATGCCGGTGACCAGTGCGCCCGCCGTCACCCCGACCAAAGCCGCCAGGACGACGACGGCGATGCCGCGCGCCTCGAGCAGCGGGATCGATCGGATCAGCACCGCACGCAGCCGGCGGGCATAGACTTGCGGTTCGTTTCTGGAAAGCACCGGATGGCTCGCCGATATTCGTGGGGAGTGGTGCCTGATACGCCCGGCGACAGCGCATGGCAACATGCCGGCGGCCAAGGGTCATCCCGGCGTGATGCTGCGTCGATAAGACCATTTCGGCGAGGGGGAACTGCGTTGACGTAAACGTCAACCCGAAGCTATATGCGCCGGCGGCCGTGGCTGTAAAACTAGGCAAGCGACTTCGGCCAGGTCGAATCGCCAACGCGCGACAAACCCAACGAGACGAGGAGAACCGCCATGAGCGTTCAGGAGATTGCCGACAAGATCAGGTCGCGCGTGGCGAGTGCCGGGTTCGATCGTTCCGTGAAGTTCGACACCGGCAGTGATGGCGTCATCGTCATCGACGGCGCCGATGTCTCGACCACCGATGCGCCGGCCGATTGCACCATAAAGCTCTCGCTCGACGATCTGGACTCGCTGATATCAGGCGACCTCAACCCGACCATGGCCTTCATGTCCGGCAAGATAAAGGTCGAAGGCGACATGAGCGTCGCCATGGCACTCAGCCAGTTGATCGGCTGAGCGGCCAAACAAAGCGCCAATGGTCGACCTCGGCGCTGCCCCTCATCGCCCTGCCGGGCACTTCTCCCCGTATAGTGACGGGGAGAAGGGGCTGACCGCAACGTTGGCGCTGTTCTGCAACGCTGGCGATTGGCGAAATCGTCGATGAGAGCCCCTCTACCCGTCACTATACGGGGAGAGGATGCCGGCAGGCAGGTGAGGGGCAGCGCCGGCGTCCGGAACGGGCAATGGAGGCGAATTGAAAACCGCCTTCCCACTCCGGCTCGGTCCCCTGAGCATCACGCCCCCTCAAGCAGCGAGCGGCAGCCTCTGCACCTTCAGCTTGCGCCCTGCAGCCTTCAGCGTGCCCTGCGCGCCGTCGAGCGCGCCGACAACCAGTTCCAGCGCCAGCAGGCGGTGCCGTTCGTAGGGTCCCGGCATGGCAAGCGAGCCGGTCTTTTCGGCCGAAAACCCGAAGCGCTCGTAATAGGGCGCATCGCCGACCAGCAGGATCGCCGCATGGCCAAGGCGCGCGGCTTCCGTGATCGCATGGCGCATCAGCGCCGAGCCGATGCCGGCATTCTTGAGCGCCGGGTCGACCGCAAGCGGGCCGAGCAGCAGCGCTGCCGGACCGCCCTCGCCCAGCACCACGTCCCATAGCCGCACCGTGCCGGCGACAGTGCCCGACGCATCGCGCGCGACAAAGGCAAGGCCTTCCGAGGGCCGTCGACCGCGCCGCAGCTTCTCCGACGACTTTTTCCGGCGCTTCGGCCCCATGGCGCGATCGAGCAAAGCCTCGCGCGCACCGATGTCGCCAGCGGTTTCGGCGGTGATGGCAAAAGCGCCGGCATTCTCCCCCCTTGAGGGGGAGATGGCCGCGAAGCGGCCAGAGGGGGTCGCCGCGCGTGAAGCGCCGGCCCCATGCGGCCCAAAGGAAGCTGAGGCAGCCGGACCGACCCCCTCTGGCCTGCCGGCCATCTCCCCCTCAAGGGGGGAGATTCCCGCTGCGCCTTCAACAATGAAATCTACAATGTCCATTTCCGCGATCCTTCACGAGCGGAGATTCCACAGGCGAACCGAAGCGGGCGATCTGCTCGCCCGCGCCGGATGATCTGAAAGCCGAAGCCCTCAGATCACGTAGGATCGGAGAGGCTCGAAGCCGTTGAAGGCGACCGAAGCGTAGGTCGTCGTGTAGGCGCCGGTGCCCTCGATCAGCACCTCGTCGCCGATGGTCAGCGACAAGGGCAGCGGGTACGGCGTCTTTTCGTACATCACGTCGGCCGAATCGCAGGTCGGGCCGGCGAGCACGCAGGGCGCGGTCTCGGTGCCGTCATGCGCGGTGACGATCGGATAGCGGATCGCTTCGTCCATGGTCTCGGCGAGACCGCCGAACTTGCCGATGTCGAGGAATACCCAGCGCACATTGTCGTTGTCGGCCTTCTTCGAGATCAGCACGACTTCCGACTTGATCACGCCGGCATTGCCGACCATGCCGCGGCCCGGCTCGATGATCGTCTCGGGGATCGCGTTGCCGAAATGCTTCCTGAGCGCCGAGAAGATCGCCTGGCCATAGGCCTGCGCCACCGGCACATCCCTGAGATAGCGGGTCGGGAAGCCGCCGCCCATATTGACCATCTTCAACACGATGCCTTCGTCGGCCAGGGTCGCGAACACCTTCTTGGCGTCGCTGAGCGCGCGGTCCCAGGCGGTCAGGTCTGTCTGCTGCGAGCCGACATGGAACGACACGCCATAGGCGTCGAGGCCGAGCGTCCTGGCATGGCGCAGCACGTCGACCGCCATCGCCGGCACGCAGCCGAACTTGCGCGACAGCGGCCATTCGGCGCCCTCGCCGTCGGTCAAGACGCGGCAGAACACGCGGGCGCCGGGAGCGACGCGGGCGATCTTCTCGACCTCCTCGACGCAGTCCACCGCAAACAGCCGGATGCCGAGCTGGTAGGCGCGCTGGATGTCGCGCTCCTTCTTGATGGTGTTGCCGAAGGAGATGCGGTCCGCCGGCGCACCGGCGTCCATCGCCATCTCGACTTCGGCAACGGAAGCGGTGTCGAAGGACGAGCCCATCGCAGCAAGAAGGCGCAGGATTTCCGGCGCCGGGTTTGCTTTCACCGCATAGTAGATCTTGGAATCGGGAAGCGCCTTCTCGAAGGCGCGGAAATTGTCGCGCACGACATCGAGGTCGACGACGAGGCACGGGCCGTTCGGACGTCGGGTAGCGAGGAAGTCAAGGATGCGCTGGGTAGCCATCGGGGTCTCTCCATCAGCGCCTTTCGGCGCGCACAAAGGCTTGCGGACGCAGGCTCTCGGCCTCGCGAACGCGCGGTGGACAAAGGCGGGACGTCAATCCATGGAACCAGCCGGTGGAGACCCCGGAACCATGAAACGCCGTCTCGCGGCGGTGAACCTTGGCCTTGCCCGGCCTCGGTTCGCTTTGTCTGCCTTGGCTTGGATGGGAGACCCGTCCGCACTGCCGGCAATGAAGGTGTGCCTCTTCAGTAACCCCGGTCTTTGGACGACCGGCAGAACACCAGAAAGGCCCGCACCGTCGTTGCTTCAAGGTGTCCTCGGTCTGGCGGTTGGCCGCTAAACCGACTGGAGGGGTTGGCTCCAGTTACCTTACCGATATCCCTCACCATTTGAGGATCGGCGGACACCCACAGGCACGTGCGACTTTGGGCAAACGCGATATAAGATCGAAAGATTTCACAATCAATAAAAATCGTATGGCAGGTTGTAAAATTTGTGGCATCGAACAATGCTGCGGCAACCAGAAAAAACAATGCTGCGGCAAGCACATCCGGATATCGAACGAATGACAGGCACTCGCGGCCCGCTGAACGCTTTTCTCGACCTTGATCAGATCCCCGACCTTGAGCAGGTAAATGGCCCGCTTGCCGGTTTGCGGCTGGCCGTCAAGGATATCTTCGACGTCGCCGGCTACCGCACCGGCTGCGGCAATCCGCAGAAATACCGGGAGGCTTCGCCGGCCACGTCGACGGCGCCGGCCGTCCAGGCGCTGCTTGATTCCAGCGCCCGTTTCGTCGGCAAGACGCAGACCGACGAACTGGCTTTTTCGCTGTTGGGGCTGAACGCGCATTTCCCGTCACCGATAAATCCGGCGGCTCCCGACCGCGTCACCGGCGGCTCGTCCTCAGGTTCTGCCGCGGCGGTGGCCGGCGGGCTGGCCGACATTGCCACCGGCTCCGACACCGGCGGCTCGATCCGTGCGCCGGCAAGCTTCTGCGGCCTGATCGGCCTCAGGACCACGCATGGCCGCATCTCGCTCGACGGCGCCATGCCGCTGGCGCCTTCGCTGGACACGTTCGGTTGGTTCGCCAAGGACATCGTCACCTACGAAAAGGTCGGCACGGTGCTGCTCGGCGACGATCCGCACCGCCACGAACTGAGACGCCCCCTCGCCCTCGGTGCGCTGGACGGGCTCGTGCTCGGCCCGCAGGAGGCTGATGAATATCGCTCGATGATCCACAGTGTCGCTACGGTGCTGGGCGCGCCGCGCACCGTTGGGCCGCTGTCGCATTCCACCGACGATCTCTATTGGTGCTTCCGCAAGCTGCAAGGCTATGAAGCCTGGCAAAGCCACGGCGTCTGGATCGCCGGCGGCGACCGCATGCTCGGCCCCGGCGTCAAGGAGCGCTTCGAGCATGGCGCGACCATCGACGCGGCGACCGCGCAGCGTGAAACGGAACGTCGCGTTTCGTTTCGACTCGAACTTGCCGATCTGCTTGGCGAGGACGGCGTTCTTGTGCTTCCGACCGCTCCGGGTGCCGCGCCGCTCAAGGCCGCATCATTCGCCGATTTGCAGACCTATCGCGAGCGCGCGCTGAGACTGCTGTGTCTTTCCGGCCTGTCGGGATTTCCGCAGATCACGCTGCCGCTCGGCAAGACCGGCGGGGCGCCGTTCGGTCTTTCGCTGCTCGGCCCGAAGAACAGCGACCGGCAGTTGATTACGCTCGCCGCTCGCATCCTTTCAGCTCACCAAGGAGGCGCATGACATGGATACGCTGACCCGCATGCGCGCCTTCATCGACGTGGTCGAGGCCGAAGGCTTTTCGGCGGCGGCACGCAAGATCGGCCGCTCCAAGGCGCTGCTGTCGAAATATGTGCGCGAGCTGGAGGACGAGCTCGGTGCGCTGCTGCTCAATCGAACGACCAGGCAGTTCTCGATGACCGAGGCCGGCCACACCTATTACCGGCGCGCCTCGGAGATTGTGCGCGAGGTCGACAGCCTTGCCGATGCGGTGCGCGAATCCTCCGGCGACGTGCGCGGCAGGATCAAGCTGTCGGCGCCGCGCACCTTTGCCGACGCGCCGATCGGCCAATCGCTGATCGACTTCGCCAAGCAGCATCCCGACATCGTGCTCGACATTCATCTCGACGACCGTTTCGTCGATCTGGTCGAGGAGGGCTTCGATCTGGCAGTGCGCATTTCGCGGCTGGAAAATTCCTCACTGATTGCGAGACGGCTGGCGCCGTTTTCGGTGCGGCTCTGCGCATCTCCCGAACTGATCGCCAAACACGGTATGCCGGTGCGGCCGCAGGACCTTGGCCGCGTGCCCTGCATCATCGACACCAATGGCCGCTGGCTGACCAACTGGCCGTTCAAGGGCGACAGTGGCGATACGGTGAGTGTTTCGGTGTCCGGCCCGATCGAGGTCAACAGCCCGATGGCGGCGAGGGCCGCCGCGGTGGCGGGATTGGGGTTTTCCATCCTGCCGGATTTCATCGCCGCGCCCGACATTGAAAGCGGCAAGCTGGTGACGGTGCTGGATGACCGCATCCTGCCCGGCGGCGGCATTTTTGCCGTCTATCCGCACCGGCGCTATCTGCCTGCAAAGGTTCGCGTTTTCGTCGACTTCCTGGTGCAGTGGTTCAAGGCACTGGGGAGCGCATGAGCTTCAGCCGCCTTCCGGTCCCATTTTCGCCCCCTTTGTGGTAACTGTCGGCATTCACCGAAGCCGATGGAATCACGACCGAGAATGCACCTGAAACGGCAAGCAATCATGCTGGCTTCGGCCTTGGCGGGGACATTTGCCGCCGTCGGACCGGCTGAGGTGCATCCCCACGTCTTCGCCGAGGCCCGCCTCGAAGTGGTCCTCAGCCCGGATCACCAAACTGTGAAGGCATTGCGCCATCTCTGGCGCTTCGACGATTTGTTTTCGAGCACGGTGATGATGGAATTCGACAAGAATTCCGACCTGAAGCTCGACGACAAGGAGCTGAAGGAAGTCGCCGACACCGTCCATGCTTCGCTGGCGGAGTTCAATTACTTCCAGCTTGTCACCGTCGATGGCAAGGACGTGGCGATGAACCCGCCGCCGCATTTGATGGCCAATTTCGACAACGACCAGCTCATCATCCTGTTCGAATCCGAACCGAAGACGCCGATCAAGCTCAGCGGCAAGATCGATATCGGCGTCTACGACCCGACCTTCTACACCGCGATCGATTTCACCGAGGATGCCAATCTGCAGGTCGATGGCTTGCCCTCGACCTGCACCAGCAAGGTCGTCCGCCCAAACCCGGACGAGGCGATCGCCGAGAACCAGAAGACCCTGACCGACGCTTTCTTCAATGATCCGACGGGCACCGACATGAGCAAGATCTTTGCCACCAAGCTTGAGCTGACCTGTCAGCCGGAAGGATAGATCCAGTGACGAAACCGTCCCTGCGTTTGGCATTCGGCCTTCTGGCCGCCACCCTGGTGATGACGCACTTCCTCGGCTCCGCCCACGCCCAGAGTTCGCTCGGCATCGGCACCAATGACGGGATGGCCCCAACCACCGGCCCGTTTGCCCACATCCTGATGTGGATCAATCTGCGCCAGCAGGAATTCTATCATGCGCTTGCCGGCGCGATGAAGGCGATGCGCCAGGACGGAAGCAAGCTGTGGCTGCTCATCGGCCTGTCCTTTGCCTATGGCATTTTCCACGCTGCCGGCCCCGGCCACGGCAAGGCGGTGATCTCGTCTTACATGGTGGCCAATGAAGTCGCGCTCCGGCGCGGCATCATGCTGTCCTTCGTCTCGGCCCTGCTGCAGGCGCTGACCGCGATCGTGGTGATGCTGCTCGCCTATTTCGTGCTGCGCGGCACCGCTGTCTCGATGACTGACGCCGCATGGTTCCTCGAAATCATGAGCTATGTCTTCGTCACCCTGTTCGGCGCCTGGCTTCTGTGGCGCAAGGCCGGCCCGGCGATCCTGCGCCTGTTCGGCGCAAATCCCGGCTACAGCCTCTCGGCCGCCCACGCCGGCCACGCCGGCCATTCGCATGCCGGCCATTCACATTCAGCGCACGCGACGCATTCCCACGCGCTTAATGCGCATGACGATCACGACCATTCGCATGATCATGATTCCCATGACCACGGCGCCCACGACCAACACCATGCTCATGCTGCGCACGACCATCACCATGCGGTCGGCGAGGTCTGCGACACCTGCGGACATTCGCATGCGCCCGACCCGGCGCTGCTTTCCGGCGACCGTTTCGACTGGCGCACCGCCTGGTCGGCTGTCGCTGCCGTCGGCATCCGTCCCTGCTCCGGCGCGCTGATCGTGCTGAGCTTCGCCTTGCTGAATGGCCTATGGTTCGGGGGCATCCTTTCGGTGCTGGCCATGGCGCTCGGCACGGCGATCACGGTTTCGGCCTTGGCGACGCTTGCGGTGACGGCCAAGAACTGGGCGGTGTACTTCGCCGGCGACGGCCGCATGGGCAACCGCATCCATTCCTTCGTCGAGATCGGCGGCGCCGCCTTCGTCTTCCTGTTCGGCCTGCTGCTGCTGTCGGCCAGCCTGACCGGCGCCTGACCCTCGTTGCGTCCGATCGGGCGCTTTAAATAGAGATCTTGCCGCCCAACTCGTCCTCGACGTAGACGCGGATGATGTCGTCGAAGCTCGTTTCGGCGGCAAAGCCAAGTTCCATCGAGCGTCGCGCCTCGAAGCGTGTCGGCCAGCCTTTGACGATCGCCCAGATCGTCTCGTCGGGCTCCTCGCGGATCAGTTTCACCGCCTTGGCGCCGGCGACACGTTCCAGCGCTTCGATCTGCTCGCCGACACTGACGGCGACGCCCGGCATCGTCAGATTGCGGCGCGGGCCGACGGCAGCGCCGTCGATCTGGGCGGCATGGATCAAGAAATTGACCGCCGAGCGCGGGCTGGCGTGTGTGTGCACCACCGAGCGCGGCACCGGCAGGATCGCTTCATGGCCGCTCAACGGTTCGCGGATGATGCCGGAAAAGAAGCCTGAGGCCGCCTTGTTCGGCTTTCCGGGCCTGACGCAGATGGTCGGCAGCCTGATGCCGATGCCGTCGAAGAAGCCGCGCCGCGTGTAGTCGGCAAGCAGCGCCTCGCCGATCAGCTTCTGCGTGCCGTAGGAGGTCAGCGGCGTCGGATGGAACTCGTCCGGGATGACATCCGGGAATGGGGCGCCGAACACGGCGATCGACGAGGTGAAGACGACGCGCGGCGCAAACCCCGCCAGCCTTATGGCATCGAACAGCGCCCTGGTGCCGTCGAGATTGACGCGATAGCCGAGATCGAAATTCGCCTCCGCTTCACCCGACACGACGCCGGCGAGATGGAAGATCACGTCGGGGCGCGACGCGACCAGATTTGCCGTCGCGCCTGGTGCTGCAAGGTCGCCGGTGTGGAGGGTAATGCTGACACCTTCGAGGACCGGCGCTTGTGGCGGCACGATGTCGTGAAGGTCGAGCGCGGCGATCTTGCGGCCGCTGAGCGTCCCGTCCTTGGCCAGCCGGGCGATGAGTTTGCGGCCGACCATGCCTGCCGCGCCGGTGATCAGAATGCGCATATCAATGATCCTTTTTGCGCTGGCTGCGGCTACGCAACCAGAACACGACGAAAATCGCCACCATGAAGACCGCGGCGACGATGCCGGCAAGAACGGTCGAGACTTTGCCGACCGCCAGCATCACGGTTGGAAGATAATAGGCTGCGATGCCGAACAGCAGCAAAACCCAGGCGGCGCCGATCGCCGCATTGCGGGTATCGCGATCCATCAGGCGGCCCCAGGGAGGCGGGGGTTCATGTTGATCGTTGCCAATACGAAGAACTCCCGAGTCAGTGATAGTGGCCGCGATGCGGTGCCGCATCATGCGCATCGTCGTGCTCGCCTTCATGCTCATGACGGCCGTCATGGCTGTCGGCACATTGGCCGAATTCCGGTTCGACGGTGGCATGGGCTATGCCATGCTCTGCCGCAAGCCGCTTCTTGATCGCGCTGACCGCCATATGCGAATCGACGCCTTCATCCAGGCAGGCGTGCAACGTCGCCATATTGCTGGAGCCGTCGATCGACCAGACATGCATGTGGTGCACCTCGCGCACGCCCTTGACCGCGCCTTCTATGTCCTTGGCGATCAGGTCGCGGTCGAGGCTTGCCGGTACGCCTTCGAGCAGGACGTGGGCGGCTTCGCGCATCAGCGACCAGGCCGTGGACAGGATCAGCAGCGCGACAAGGACCGACAGGATGGGATCGATGGGCGTCCAGCCCGTCGCCAGGATCACCAGCGCCGCAACGATCGCCGCTGCCGAGCCGAGCAGGTCACCGAGCACGTGCAGGATGGCGCCACGCATGTTCAGGCTGCCACGATCGCCGCCATGCAGCACGAAGAAGGAGCCGATGTTGACCAGCAGGCCGGCGATCGCAACGACCAGCATCGGCCCGCCGAGCACCGGGGCCGGTGCTTGCAGGCGGCCCCATGCCTCGTAGACGATCCACAGCGCAATGGCGAAGATGGCGATGCCGTTGGTGTAGGCGACCAGGGTTTTGACCCGGCCAAAACCGTAGGTGAGGCGAACGGTTGCCGGCCGACTGGCAAGATGAAAAGCATACCAGGCAAGGCCGAGCGCGATGCAATCGGCGAGCATGTGGCCGGCATCCGCCAGCAGCGCCAGCGAGCCCGTCAGCAGGCCACCGAGCGCTTCCACGACCATGAAGCCGGCGGTCAGGCAGGCCGCGATCAGCACGCGCTTCTTGTCGGTCGAGCCATGCACATGCCCGGCGCCGTGACTTTGGTCATGCCCCTGCGCATCATGGTCGTGGGTATGCGCCATTTATGAGCTCCTGCTACACCCCGAACTCGGCGCGGAAATCCTCGAGCCGCCGCTTCTGCTGGCCGTCGCTGTCGAAATTGGCCGGAGCGAGCCACGCCTCATAGGCTCTGCGCAGATCAGGCCATTCCTTGTCGATGATCGAATACCACGCGGTATCGCGGTTTTCGCCCTTGACCACAAGATGCTGACGGAAAATGCCTTCGAACTTGAAGCCGAAACGTTCCGCCGCGCGCTTCGACGGCTCGTTGCGATTGTTGCATTTCCATTCATAGCGGCGATAGCCGAGTTCGTCGAAGATGTATTTCATGAACAGGAACTGTGCTTCCGTCGCCGCCGGCTTTCGCGAGATCAGCGGACCCCAATAGATGTTGCCGATCTCGATCACGCCATAGGCAGGGTCGATACGCATCAGCGTCTGGCGTCCGGCGACCTTGCCGCTGGCCTTGTCGATGACCGTGAAGAACAGCGGGTCCTCGCTGGCTTCTGCCTTGTCCAACCACGGCTGGAAGGCGGCGCGGGTTTCCGGCGGGTAGTCTGGCAGCCAGGCAAAGCGGCCGTCGACATCGGGCACTGCCGATGCCTCGAACAGGCCATCGCCGTGTTTTTCGGCATTGAGCGGCTCCAGCCCGACATAGCGCCCCTCCAGCACCTTGCGTTCCGGCCGCGGACGCGGCTGCCAATTCTTGAGGTTTTCCGACACCCGAAGCTCCAATCCGTTTGACTTTTGCGAAAGGACGCTCACAAAAACGCACGCTCGCTGAAAGAACCACACGGACGGGAAAAATGCTCCACACGATTTCGGCCTTCGACCGCCTCGGCGAGGAAAATGCCTTCGCGGTGCTGGCGCGTGCCACCGCACTTGCCCATCAAGGCCGCGACATCGTCAATCTCGGCATCGGCCAGCCCGACTTCAAGACGCCGCAGCACATCGTCGAGGCCGCGATCAAGGCGCTGCGCGACGGCCATCACGGCTATACGCCGGCCAATGGCCTGTTGGCGACGCGCGAGGCGGTGGTGCGCCGCACGCTGGCTACCACCGGCGTCGAAGTCTCGCCCGAGGCGGTGATGATCCTGCCCGGCGGCAAGCCGACCATGTTCGCGGCGATCCTGATGTTCGGCGAGCCGGGCGCCGAGATCCTCTATCCCGATCCCGGCTTTCCGATCTACCGCTCGATGATCGAGTTCACTGGTGCTGCCCCCATCCCGGTGCCGATGCGCGAGGAGAACGGCTTTGCCTTTTCCGCCGAGGAGACGCTGGCGCTGATCACACCGAAGACCAGGCTGCTGATCCTCAACTCGCCGGCCAATCCGACCGGCGGCGTCACGCCGCGAGCCGAAATCGAGAAGCTCGTCAAGGGGCTGGAAGCGCACCCGGACGTCGCCATCCTCTCCGACGAGATCTACGACGTGATGACCTATGACGGCGAGACGCATTGTTCGCTGCTCGCCTTCCCCGAAATCCGTGACCGGCTGATCGTGCTCAACGGCTGGTCGAAGACCTGGGCGATGACCGGCTGGCGCATGGGCTGGTCGATCTGGCCGAATGGCGACAAGGGCGCGCATCTCTACGACAAGGTGCGCAAGCTGGCGGTTAATTGCTGGTCCTGCGTCAACGCGCCGAGCCAGTACGCCGGCATCGCGGCCATCGACGGCCCGCAGGACGACGTCGACAAAATGATGCGCGCCTTCGACCGCCGCAGGAAGGTCGTGGTCGAAGGCCTGAATGCCTTGCCCGGCGTTTCCTGCATCACGCCGAAAGGCGCTTTCTATGCCTTCCCCAATGTTTCCAAAACCGGCTGGAAGGCCAAGAAGCTCGCCTCGGCGCTGCTCGAGGATGCCGGCGTGGCGCTGATCGGCGGGCCCGATTTCGGCATTCTCGGCGAGGGCTATGTCAGGCTGTCCTATGCCAATTCCGAGGAGAACATCCTGCGCGCGCTGGAACGGATCGAAGCGTTCCTGGCGAAGTGAGGACAGGTACACGGCTGAAGAAAGGTGACATCGGATGTTTTATGCCATCCTTGCCTATCATGAGGAAGAAGCAATTGCGGCGCTGACGCGGGAGGAGGATGCGGCGCTGATGACCGACCTGCTCCAGATCAACGATCGGCTTTACCGGGAAGGCACCCTTGGGCCGGCGGCGCGGCTCGGCGCGACACAAGACGCCTGCACCTTGCGCGGGCCAGGCGCCGGAATGGTTATTGACGGCCCCTTCGCCGAGACCAAGGAGCAATTGTTGGGGCTCTATGTCGTCGACTGCGCCAGCCGTGACGCCGCGATCGAAATTGCGCGCGACCTTCGCCGCGTCAATCCGACCGCCGTCTACGAAATCCGCCCGATTTCGCTGTATCTTCCCGGTGTGCCGCTTCCGGCCGCGCAGCCCTAGACCGGACTGCGACTACCCTCGCCCGACAAACGGCATCTTGGTTGCCATCACGGTCATGAACAGCACGTTGGCGTCGAGCGGCAGGCTGGCCATGTGGAGGACGGCATCGGCGACGCGTTCGACATCCATCACCGCTTCGGCAGCGATGGTGCCGTTGGCTTGCGGCACGCCGACCGTCATCGCTTGCGCCATCTCCGTCAGCGCGTTGCCGATGTCGATCTGACCGCACGCGATGTCGAAGGGCCTGCCGTCCAGCGCCAGCGTTTTGGTCAGCCCGGTTATAGCGTGCTTGGTCGCCGTATAGGGCACCGAGCCCGGCCGTGGCGCATAGGCCGATACCGAGCCGTTGTTGATGATGCGACCGCCCATCGGCTGCTGCCTGCGCATGGCGCCGAAGGCGGCGCGAGCACACAGGAACGAGCCGGTGAGATTGACCCCGACGATTTCGTCCCACACTTCGACCGGGATGTCGTCGATCAATGTCGATTTGTAGCTCGTGCCGGCGTTGTTGAAGAGCAGGTCGACGCGCCCGAAAGCCGCCGCCACCGTCTCGAACAGATCGTCGACCTGATCGGCCTTGCTGATGTCGCAAGCAACTGCCAATGCCTTGGCCTGTGACGGACCGGCCGCAGCGATTGCTTCCTCCAGCATCGGCTTGCGGCGGCCGCAGAACACCGTATTCCAGCCGGCCTTGAGCAGTGCCGTGGCGACGCCTTTGCCGATTCCCGTGCCGGCGCCGGTAACGATGGCGGTTTTGTAGTCGGTCATGGCTGTACTCCCTGGAAGAGATGAGCCATCGCAAATGACGGGAACCATGGCAAGCCGGCCTGAAGGCTGTGCTCGCAAAAAGGGCGGCCATTGGCGACCGCCCCTGATCCGAACCGGGCTTGGGAGGAGGAAAGCCGATCCGACTGGCTAAAATGATGCGCTTCCTCGGTTAACGAGAAGCTAACGCGAATAGCGCCGGGCTTCGCGGCTCTTCCCTCAAGCTACCAACGCGAACCGGCCACCGGCTTGGCGGTGCTGCCTGCCGCCGGTACCTTCGCCGCCGTCACCGTCGCCTCGACATGATCGACCAGCGCGTCCGGCAGGCCGAGGCGGCCGGCAAGCAGGTCGAGATAGCCGCGTTCGGCGCGCGTGTCCGGATCTATGGCAAGACGCGAGGCGGTGTAGAGCTCCAGCTTTTGCGCATCGGTCTTGGCGCCGGCGATCAGCACATCCAGATCGAGCGGCGCCTCCAGTTCCGACATCAGGAATTTCTCCGCTTCGGCGCCGATGCCGGCGAGGCTGAGCTTGCCGGCGATCTTCTGCCGCTCTTCATCATCGACATGGCCGTCGGCCTTCGCCGCCGAGATCATCGCCCTGACCAGCGTCAGCGTGAATTCGTCTTCGCCCTGCGGCGCCTGCGACGGATGGAAGGCGGTATCGGCCGGCGGCGGCAGCAATTCCGGTTCGCCGGCAGCTTGCGTCTCGGCCGGCGCATTGCCATTCTTGTAGTTCTGGTAGGCCTTGTAGGCGAGGCCACCGATCGCAGCCAACCCACCAAGCTTCACCGCCGCACCGGTGACCTGACGGCCTGGGCCGGTTCCGAGCAGCACCGCAGCCAGCGCACCGGCGGCAAGCGGATTGTCCTTGGCCATCTGCACCGCCTGTCCGGCCTTGTCGCGGACGGTCGATCCGGTGCCGGGAAGTTGCGAGCCGAGCAGATCGTCGAGGAGCTTCTTGGGATCGAACATCTATGCCTCCAGAATTGGCCCGGCCGAAGGTGCGCGGGCAGGTTTGCACGTCGAAGACCTAGGTCCCGCAGTTTGACATTACAATGACGGGGTGCATCCTTTTGCCCGCTGCCGCGCATGACCTCGAACCGACGTCTGCTGGAATTTCACGCGGAAATCAAACTGCTGCAGCCTCCTTCGGCGCCAAAAAACACGCGGCGCTGCAGACATTGGACGTGTCGAAACCAGCCTCGACTTCGAGGAATGTCGCGGCATGTCCCTTGGGAGGAGCTTAGCATGACCGATGAGACAGACCGCGAGCCGGCACGCGATCCCCAACAACTGGAGCGTCTGCTGATTTCGCGGCAGTGGGTCGGAGACATCGACGGCATGGCAGCGCTTTTTGAGCCGCATGCCGTCATCGACAGCGGTAGCGGACAACTGACGTTCGGCCGCGAAGCCATACGGGCGCTGTTCGCGAAGATCACCGCAACCGGCCGAAAATTTCAGTCCGGAGATCAGCGCCCGGCTGTCATCAATGGCGACCTGGCGCTCACCTCGACCCGGCTTCCCGATGGCACGATCACCACCGAGATCGCGCGCCGGCAGAGCGACGGGACATGGCTGTGGGTCATCGACCGCTTCTCTGTCGCGTAATGTGAAGGTCGCTTAACGTGAAGCTAACTTCCGATGTGGCGATCGCCGCGCGCTTGCGCCAGCTCGACCTGGCGCTGGCGCTCGGCGTAGCGGGCGCGATCTTCGTCCGAGCGGGCATCGAAGCAATGCGGGCATGAAACGCCGGCGGCGTATTTCGGCGACAGCCGGTCTTCTGCTGTCAGCGGATGCCGGCACGCCCGGCAGAGTTCCGCGTCGCCTTCGACCAGCCCGTGCGATACCGAAACGCGCTCGTCGAAGACGAAGCATTCGCCTTGCCAGAGGCTTTGTTCGGCGGGCACGTCTTCGAGATACTTCAGAATGCCGCCCTTGAGGTGGAACACATCCCCGAAGCCGAGCGACTTCACGTAGGCCGTCGCCTTTTCGCAGCGTATGCCACCGGTGCAGAACATGGCGACCTTGCGCCCGTCGAGCTCGTCGCGATGCTGCTCGACCCAGGCCGGGAATTCGCGGAAGCTGGCGGTGGCGGGATCGACAGCGCCCTTGAAGGTGCCGAGCGACACCTCGTAGGCGTTGCGCGTGTCGATGACGATGGTGCCTGTATCTGAGATCAATGCGTTCCAGTCGGCCGGTGCAACATAGGTGCCTGCACCTGCCGCCGGATCGATATTGTCCACGCCCATGGTGACGATCTCGCGCTTCAGCCGCACCTTCATGCGGTGGAACGGCATCGCTGCGGTGCTGCTGTATTTGATCTCGAGGCCGGCGAGACCTTCGATGGATTCGAGATGATTGATGAGCGCGGCGATTGCCGCTTCACTGCCGGCGAGCGTGCCGTTGATGCCCTCACGCGCCAAAAGCAGCGTGCCTTTGATGCCGCGTGCACAGCAGAAGGCGGCGAGCGGCGTGCGTAGTGCCTCGAAGGCGTCGAGCCGGGCGAAGCGGTAAAGCGCGGCGACGCGGAAGGCTTGGCTGGACAGTGTCATCACCGAGCCACTAAACGCTCACGACAGCCGTTTCAAGGCAGAGCCGAGAGCGTTCTACCCGCGGTCGGTTTGGAACACCACGCGTGACATCGCGACACGCCGCGTTTCGTGGACAGAAAAACCGCCTTCTGCTAACCGGTCGAATTGATCAACAGAGGAGAGACGACGAATGCCCAGCACGACCGAAAAGCTCCTGTCGCTCCTCGATGGCCAGCCGGTCATCCCAGTGCTGAAGATCGCCAATCTCGCCGACGCGGTGCCGCTGGCCCGGGCGCTGGCCCGCGGTGGCCTGCCGGCGATTGAGATCACGCTCCGCACCGCCGACGCGCTGGAGGCGATCCGCCGGGTGGCGGGCGAGGTCGAAGACGCCGTCGTCGGCGCCGGCACCATTTTGGACGCCCGCCAGTTCGGCGAGGCGGCGGCAGCCGGCTCGAAGTTCATCGTCAGCCCCGGCATCACCCGCGAGCTTCTCGCGGCAGCCAAGGACAGCGATGTGCCGTTGCTGCCCGGCGCCATCACGCCGGGAGAGGTCATGGCCGCTCGCGAAGCCGGCCTGCGTTTCCTGAAGTTCTTCCCGGCAGAACAGTCGGGCGGCATCGCCTCGCTCAAGGCATTCGCCTCGCCGCTTGCCGACGTGAAATTCTGCCCGACCGGCGGTATCACCGGCAAGAATGCCGCCGACTATCTCAGCCTGCCCAACGTCATCTGTGTCGGCGGTTCCTGGGTGGCGCCGGACGATCTGGTCAAGGCCGGCAAATGGGACGAGATCGAAGCCTTGGCACGCGAGGCGCGCAAGCTCGGGCGCTAGCATCTCCTGCATGAAAAACCCCCCGCCGATCTGGCCTACTTCCGATCTGGTTCGCCGGCTGGTTCCCGCTCATGGGCTCGAACCACGATTCACGCCTTCAAAGGGCGCTGTCCTACCATTAGACGAAGCGGGAGAAATGCTGCCTGTTGGGTAGCATCCCAGCGCGATAGAAGCCAGTGCCAACAGTGGAACGGATGACACGCCGCGCGGTTGCCAGCGCGGCCTTAATGATGTTTGCCCAGCCGTTACTTGGTCTGGAATCGGGCCACCGACATGAACTTGACGGGCTTGCCGGTGAACCGATTGGCGTCGGCCATCTCGTTGCCTGGCTGGAAGCCTACGGTATAGACCTCACTCGGCGCCGTGCGGACGAAGTCGTAGGCGTAGCGCGGCGCCGTTGTGGCATCTGAAACGCTTGCGACATACTCGCCGCTGTGCAGCGCCCAACGGGCAGCCTGCGGCGCGGCAGCGACCACCACCGGCTTGGGGCCAGGTTTCAGGTCGTGGGCGGTGGGCCTGGGTTCCTTGCGTGTGGTCTTCACGCCCGCACCGATGACGGAAGCCGGATCGGAACCGGCCGGGCGGGCAACGATAGCCTCGCGCGGCGATGCGCCATCGTCGCTCGCCGGTTCCTCGAACACCGATGCTTGCTCGGAAAGCGAAGCGACCTGGTATTTGTCGGTCGCGCTGACCCGCTCCAGAACGGCCTTGACCTCGTCGGGCTGGGAACTGTCGGGCCGCGCCGACGGCAATACCGAGAATGCGTCGGTGGCGGTGTTGCTCCGCTCGGTCGCACTCGCCAGCGCCAGCAACACTTGCTTGTCCTGCGGCGCAAAATCGGCCGGCGCAGCAGCGGCTGGCGTAAGATCGGCCGTCAGCGAATGATCGGGCCGCCAACTCGGCACGGGAATGTTGTTGGCCGCGACCTGCACCGGATCGGCGACAGCGGACGGTGCCGCCGAGCCAAAAGGAACACTTGCCGGGGCCTGCGCGGTTGCCACCGCCTGTTCGGTGGACCCAGTCGCGTCCGCCACCCCGAACGGAATGTTTTCAGGCGGTTGGGCGCCGATGTCGGCCTTCGGGCGCGGAGCAAAATCAGGCAGCGGGATGCTGCGCGCCGGCAATGCCGCGATGATCGTCTCCGGCGTGTCATTCTCCGGTTCGGGCGCAGGCGCCGGAGCATCGGCGACTTCCGGAATCGCGGCGCGCTTGGCATCCTGAGGCGCCACGATGGCGATGCCAGGCAGGTTGTTGCTCTTGGCGGCCGGCGCCGGCTTCACGTTGCGAGGCTTTGGCGCTGGCTCGGCCATCGCCACATCGGCGCTGTCGTCCGCCTCGTCGTCGCCGCCGCCGAAGAAGGCCGCCAGGAAACCGCGGGATTTTTTGCCACCGCCGCTTGCGCTGGCCAGTTCGATGGCCGGCGCGCCGGCGCCCTTGCGGGCCTTGTAGGAGGCGAGCGCCTGTTGATAGCCAGGCAGCGGCTTGCCGTCGCTCGGCACATGCAGCGTCTTGCCGTTGGGGAACACGCGCGCCAGTTCCTGGCGGCTGATGCCGGGCCAGTGGCGCACATTGCCGACATCCATATGCACGAAGGGCGAGCCGGAGCTGGGATAGTAGCCGACGCCGCCGCCCTGCATTCTGAGGCCGATGTCGCGCAGCTTCTTCAGCGGCACGCCGGGAATGTAGAAATCCATCGCCCTGCCGAGCATGTGCTGACTCTTCTCGGCGACGCCCCTGCTGCGGCTGCGCAGCATCGAATTCGTCGACGGCGAACGATAGCCGCAAACGACCTGGATGTAGTCGGTTGCGCCGCTCTCCCGATAAGCCTCCCAGACCAGGTCCAGCAGGCGCGGATCCATCTTGGTCGGCTCGTTACGACGCCAGTCGCGCAGGATGATGTTGATCTTTCGCAAGCCCGCCTGGTCGTAGCGGCCATTGCGCTTGTAGACGATCTCCGCCTTTTCATGCGTGTGGAGATGATAGAGCTTCAGCGAACGTGTCTCGGCGCTGGCGCCGGTTGCCGCCGCTGCAAGGAACCCGACGGCAACAATCACCGCTGCCAGCCATCTCGGCCAGACGCTCATGTGATAATGCCGCCCGTTTTTGTGTCGTTCGATTCTGTTCAAATCAAAAGGCCTTGCAGGCTGCCGTTTTGTCCCCGGATTTGACCAAACGGATGCGTGGTGTGTGCATCCGAATATCGATCCTAATGGTTAATCATCGCTTATTGAAGCCGAAATGCGGTAACACGGTGGCGATATCCCGCCAAAAATATTGCGCCGGATATCTTGGTAAACCGCTGGTTTAGATCATGTTTCGGCGCTTGCCCGAAACACGATCTGTTACCGTCCGCCTTAATACGTGAACGCTACGGCGAACACCTCGTTTCAAGGCGCAATTGCTTCGAATGATGTCCGGATGACAATCGGCTTGGCCCTGTGCCTCAGGAAGCGAGCCGCTCGACGCGGCCGGTTTCCGGGTCGATGCCGTATTCCTTGAGCTTGCGGTAGAGCGTCGACCGGCCGATGCCGAGGCGGCGGGCGACCTCACTCATCTGGCCATTATAGTGGTCGATGGCGAGCTTGATCATTTCGAGTTCGACGTCGGCCAGCGCACGCACATTGCCGCGCTCGTCGAGCGCCCGCAGCGTGCCGAAGCGCGGCCTGGCCAGCGCATCGGGTTCGGCCGCGGCGATGCCGCAGGCGGCCGGTATGCTGTCACGCGACTGGCTGCCCGCAGGCAATCCCGAACCTGGCAATCCGGAAGCTGGCAACCCGGAAGCTGGCAGCGCGACGTCCGCATCGAGATTGACCGTGCCCTCGACCTGCGCCCGGATCTGCGGGAATTCTTCTTCGGTCAGCATGTCGCCTTCGGCGAGCACCGAAGCCCTGAAGACGGCGTTTTCGAGCTGCCTTATATTGCCCGGCCAGTCATAGGCCTGCAGCATGGCGAGCGCCGCAGCCGAGATGCCCCGCAGCCGGCGACGCGGGTCAGTGGGCGCCACCTTCTCCATGAAGTGCTCGACCAGATAGGGGATGTCGTCGCGACGGTCGCGCAATGGCGGCACGACGATCGGGTAGACGTTCAGCCGATAGAACAGATCCTCGCGAAACTTGCCGTCCTTGACCTGCTGCAGCAGGTTGCGATGGGTTGCCGAGATCAGCCTGATGTCGACCCTGACGGTCGAGCGCCCGCCGACCGGATCGACCTCGCCGTCCTGCACGGCGCGCAACAGCTTGACCTGCACATCAAGCGGCAGGTCGCCGATTTCGTCGAGAAACAGCGTGCCGGAATGCGCTTCGACGAACTTGCCGGTGTGTTTTTCGGTGGCGCCGGTGAACGAGCCCTTCTCGTGACCGAACAGGATCGATTCGACCAGATTGTCGGGAATGGCGCCGCAATTGACGGTGACGAAGGGTCTCGAGCGGCGGTCGCCGCTGCCCTGGATGGCGCGCGCCACCAGCTCCTTGCCGACTCCGGATTCGCCCTCGATCAGGATCGGGATGTTGGACGCCGCCGCCTTGCGGCCGAGCCGGATCACCCGGTCCATCGCCGGGCTGTGGGTGATCATGTCCTTGAACGTCAGATGGCCGCCGCGCTGCCGTGACGAGCGCTTCACTTCGCCTTCGAGCGCTTCGACCTTGAGCGCGTTGCCGATCGACGCCTGCAGCCTGTCGGGCGAGGCCGGCTTGACGACGAAGTCGAAGGCGCCGTGGCGCATTGCCGAAACGACGGTTTCGATGCCGCCCTGCGCGGTCTGCACGATGACGGGAATGTGGATGCCGCGCTCGCGCATCGCCTTCAGCACGCCGATGCCGTCGAGGCCGGGCATCATCAGGTCGAGGATGACCACCGAGACGTCGCGCGCATTGGGCCCGTCGACGAGATCGAGACCGGCCTCCCCGCCATCGGCGACGATCGCCGTGTGGCCGAATTTCGTCACCGCCGCCTCGAGCAGCCTGCGCTGCACCGGATCGTCATCGACTATGAGTATGGAAGCTGCCATGACTGATCCGACCGTGCCCGCCCGAGAATGCGCCCTATGGATCATCTTGGCACAGGGTTCTAAATAAGGTTTCAAAAAACCCGGTGAACGAATTCCTTAGGATTTGACCGGCTTCTCGTTTCCTCGAATTTTCGTGTCTGGAAGGATCGGCAATGCGCATGGTTTTTGCTCGAAAGCTGGCGGCGGCGTCCGGTCAGGGCGTGGCGGAGCTTGGCGATCTGCCGGAATGGAATCTGGCCGATCTCTATTCGGGCATGGAAGCGCCCGAACTGAAGCGCGACATCGCCAAGGCCGCCGCCGATGCCATCGCCTTCGAGAGCCGTTGGAAAGGCACGCTCGCCGCCGAGGCCGGGCGTGGCAGCACCGGCAGGCTGGGCGAGGCGCTTCAGGCCTATGAAGCGCTGGAGGAGCTGATCGGCCGGATCGTCTCCTATGCCGGGCTTATCTATGCCGGCAACACGTCGGATCCGCAGCGCGCCAAGCTCTATGGCGATATCCAGGAAAAGATGACCGATGCCAGCGCGCACCTGCTGTTTTTCGCGCTCGAGCTGAACCTCATCGACGATAGCGCGATCGAAAACGCACTCGCCGCCGATCCGGCCTTCGCCCACTACCGGCCTTGGGTGCTCGATCTGCGCAAGGACAAGCCCTATCAGCTCGAAGACCGCATCGAGCAACTCTTCCATGAGAAGTCGATTACCGGGCGCGGGGCCTGGAACCGCCTGTTCGACGAGACGATGACCGACTTGCGCTTCGACGTCGACGGCGAGGAGCTGACGCTGGAGCCGGCGCTCAATCGCCTGCAGGACGCCGATGGCGAGGTTCGCCGCCGGGCGTCCGAGGCGCTGGCCGCCACCTTTCGGCAGAATTTGCGCGTCTTCACGCTGGTCACCAACACGCTGGCCAAGGACAAGGAGATCTCCGACCGCTGGCGCGGCTTCGAGGACATTGCCGATTCCCGCCACCTCGCCAATCGCGTCGAACGCAGCGTCGTGGATGCACTCGCCGCCGCCGTTCGCGACGCCTATCCGCGCCTGTCGCATCGCTATTACGCGATGAAGGCGCGCTGGCTCGGCATGGAGGTGATGAACCATTGGGACCGCAACGCGCCCCTGCCGGAGACCCCGCAGGCAGTCATCGGCTGGGACGAGGCCAAGAACACCGTGCTTTCCGCCTACCAGCGCTTTTCGCCCGACATGGCGGAGATCGCGAGAACTTTCTTCGACCGCAACTGGATCGATGCACCGGTGAGACCCGGCAAATCGCCCGGCGCCTTCGCGCATCCGACCGTGCCTTCGGCGCATCCCTATGTGCTGTTGAACTATATGGGCAAGCCGCGCGACGTGATGACGCTGGCGCACGAGCTCGGCCATGGCGTGCATCAGGTGCTGGCCGGCGGCCAGGGTGCCTTGATGGCGTCGACGCCGCTGACATTGGCCGAAACCGCATCGGTCTTCGGCGAGATGCTGACCTTCCGCTCGCTGCTCGAGCAGACCACCGACAAACGCGAGCGCAAGGCCATGCTCGCGCAGAAGGTCGAGGACATGATCAACACGGTCGTGCGCCAGATCGCCTTCTATGAGTTCGAGCGCAAGGTGCATGCCGAGCGCAAGAGCGGCGAATTGACCTCCGACAGGCTCGGCCAGTTCTGGCTGGAAGTGCAGGCGGAAAGCCTCGGGCCGGCGATCAAGCTGCGCGAGGGGTATGAGGTTTTCTGGACCTATATCCCGCACTTCATCCACTCGCCTTTTTATGTCTATGCCTATGCATTCGGCGATTGTCTGGTGAACTCACTCTACGCGGTCTACCAGAACGCGGAGCGCGGCTTTCAGGAGAAATATTTTGCCATGCTGCGCGCCGGCGGCACCAAGCATCATTCCGAGCTTCTGGCGCCGTTCGGCCTTGACGCGGCCGACCCTGCCTTCTGGCAGATCGGGCTTGGCGTGATCAGCGGACTGATCGACGAGCTGGAAGCACTGGACAATTGATGCGCAACACCGGGTGACCGGGTTTTCCAGAACAGTTTAGCTGCAATGCATATTGGCGATGGTTCTATTCTTGTCTTGGATATTTGTTCTTAAATAACTTTCCATGGAAGTTTTCCGTTAGATTCCCGTAAGCTGTATGATAGCGTCCGCCCTCAAGCTCAGCCGGGCACGAATGGGTCAGGTCGGAAAATCCCGACCGGTCATGGCGTGTCGGCGGATGCGACAACGGCTGTTGGCTAGGGGCAAACCGGTCGCCGACAGCTCGATCGAAGCCGGCTGTTCTGCAAATTGCGGAACCACCATCGAATGGTCCTTCGCTGAGGTCATGGCTCCAGGCCAGGGCGGACGGATCGGACTGGAGAGAGAAAGACAATGAGCACTTTTTTCTACATGCTCCTGGCGTTCCTGGTAGGTGTGTTGGTTGGCTGGTTCATTTGGGGACGCCTGCGTGGCGAGCTCGACAGTTTGCGCGGCGATCTCGACCGCACGCGCAGCGAACGCGACAGATTGCGGGCCGATAGCGACCGTCTGACCGGTGAGTTGGATGCATGCGGCCGCGCCCGCGCCGACCTCGAGCGCCGGCTGGGCGAGGCGCCAGCCGCCCAAGCGCCAAGCGCCAAGATGCAACCCGCCAAGACGCAGACCACCGCCAAGGCCGGCGCGACCAAAGCAGCGATCCAGGCGCCGTCAACCCTGATGTCGACATCCGCGCCGGCCAAACCGGCGCCGAAGAAATCCGCGGCGGCCGCGACCATGCCACGCGCAAGTGCCGCGAAACCGGCAACGCCGAAACCGCCTGCATCGAAAGCGAGCGCCGCACCCAAGATCGCGCCAGCGGCAAAAAAGACTGCGCCAGCGGCAAACAAAGCTGCGCCAGCGGCAAAGAAAGCCGCGACCGGCAAGGTAACAGCCGCAGCAGCCGGCAACGCCAACGATCTGCGTCGCCTGATCGGCATCGGCCCGACCAACGAGCGGCTGCTCAAAGGGCTTGGGGTCACGACCTACGCCCAGATCGCCGCCTGGACGCCCGACGACGTCAGGCGGATCGAGGCGACGTTGAATTTCGACGGCCGCATCGAACGTGAACGCTGGATCGAGCAGGCGAAACTGCTTGCCGCCGGCGACGAAAAGGAATTTGTGCGCCGCTTCCCGACCGCGGGGGAAGCCAGCAACACCTGATCCATCCCGGGACGGCATTTGGAACAAGGCGGCGCCCCTCGGGCGTCGCTTTTGTTTTTGCAGCCGCGCCTTTGCGTCTTGAGACGCCGTTCCCTCGATTGCGCACGGTCGAGCCCCCATATAGATCGATCGCTGGCGACCGCAGCATCCGAGCCTAATGTCCCTGCCCCATGTCCCTGCCTTCTGCAATATTCCGGAACGACGAGAGCGCGCGTCAGCTCGTTTTCGACCGGCCGGCCGAGATCATCGCGGCGCATAGCGAGCGGGACTTTTTGCCGGCGCTGGAAGCCGCGCAGGCCGCACATGACGGCGGCAAATGGCTGGCCGGCTATTTCTCCTACGAGGCCGGCTACCTGCTTGAGCCGAAGCTCGTTCCGCTGCTGCCGGCCGGCCGCCGCGCTCCGCTTTTCTGCCTGGGCGTGTTCGACGCGCCGGTCGAAGAGACGGTCGCGCCAGGTGATCTGCCGGCGACCAACGGCCCGATCTTCGATGCCCCAATCTTTGACGCCAAGGCGGTCTGGTCCTCGGACGACTACGCCAAACGCTTTGCCAGGCTGCACGATCATATTCGCAAGGGCGACTGCTACCAGGGCAATCTCACCTTTCCGGTCCACGCGCACTGGTCCGGCGATCCGCTGGCCGCCTTCGATGCGCTGACCGAACGCCAGCCGGTGAAGTATGGCGCGCTGGTCGCACTCGGCGAGCCGATCGTCTTGTCGCGTTCGCCGGAACTGTTTTTCGAGGTCGACGCCGAAGGCATGATCGAGACGCATCCGATGAAAGGCACCGCGCCGCGCGGCGCCACCAAGGCAGAGGACGATCGCCTGAAAACGTTCTTGCGCAACGACGAGAAGAACCAGGCCGAGAACCGGATGATCGTCGATCTCCTGCGTAATGACATTTCGCTGATCAGCGAGGTTGGCACGCTCGACGTTCCGGAGCTTTTCCGCATCGAGAGCTACCCGACCGTCCACCAGATGGTGAGCCGTGTACGGGCGACGCTTTTGCCCGGCCTCTCCATCCGCCAGATCTTCGCTGCGCTGTTTCCCTGCGGCTCGATTACCGGCGCACCGAAAATCCGCGCCATGGAGATCCTGCGTGATCTGGAAGGTGGGCCGCGCGACGTCTATTGCGGCGCCATAGGCTGGATCGCGCCCGGCGGCCGGATGCGCTTTTCCGTGGCGATCCGCACCATCTCGCTCTTTGCCGATGGCGAGGCCGTCTACAATGTCGGCGGTGGTGTCGTCTTCGATTCGACGGCCGAGGAGGAGTACCAGGAGTGTCTGCTGAAAGCCCGTTTCGCGACGGGAACACCGCCGATTTCGAACTGATCGAAACCATGCGCTGGGAACCCGGCTCGGGTTTCCTCCGTTTCGATCGCCATCTCGCGCGGCTTTACGGCTCAGCAAGCGAGCTCGGCTTCGCCTGCGACCCGCAAAGGGTCGGCGAAGCACTGATGAATGCGGTCGGCCGCCAGCAGATCGTGTTGCGCACCCGCTTGGCCCTGTCGCGCAGTGGCGAAGTAGCGGTTTCGGTGCAGCCCTACGAGCCGCTCGCCGCCGACAAGGTCTGGACCCTGCAGCTGGCGCGGGTGCGGCTCGCTTCGAGCGACATGCTGCTGCGCCACAAGACCAGCCGCCGACAAACCTATACGCGCGCCCGCGCCGAATATCTCGTCAGCCGGGCCGACGAGGTGCTGTTGGCCAATGAGCGCGGCGAAATCTGCGAGGGCACGATCACCAATGTCTTTGCCGATTTCGGCGACGGCGTGCTGGCGACGCCGCGGCTCGATTGCGGTCTGCTGCCTGGCGTCCTGCGCGGCGAACTGCTGGATCAAGGCCGCGCCCGTGAAGCGGTCTACACATGGAACGATCTGAAATCGGCCAAGGCGTTGTTCGTCGGCAACTCGCTGCGCGGATTGATCCCGGCAAGACTGGCATGATGCAAAGCGGGAGAATTGAATGTTCGTCGTTTCGCTGAACTACAAAGTGCCGCTGACCGAGATCGACCGCCTGCAGCAAGCGCATGTCGAATGGCTGAAGGCCTGCTACGCGGAAGGCATCCTTGTCGCCTCCGGGCCGAAGCGGCCAAGGACCGGCGGCATCATCATCGCGCGCGGTTCACGCGAGGTGCTCGATGCCAGACTGGCGGACGATCCCTTCGCCAAGGCAGGTGCCGCCGACTACGAAATCACCGAATTCACGGCGAGAATGGCCGCTGCCGCGCTGGAAGCCTACAAAGAAGCATGAGTTTCCGCCCCCCGACCCACACACCCTATGACGGCTCGTCGAAACTCTTCACCATCGGGCTGAAGCCGCTGGACCCGGCCGCGTGGATCGAAGCCGACGAATATCTGCTGCCCTACTTGGCCGAGAAACGCCGGCTTTATGCGGAAATTCCCGACAAGGTTTTTGTCGAGGAGCAAGGAACACGCGACGCTCAGCGCGAAGTGCTCGATCTGCTCGGTGCGCATCTGGCGGCGAACTTTCCCGGGGCCTACAGGCGCACCGACGAGGGGATCGAGGTGATCGGCGGCACCGACAATTTCGAGCGTGCAGGCACCGCAGGTCCTTTCAGCGATGCGCCGCTTGTCGCGGCCTCGCTGCTTGTCCAGGAGGATTTGATCCTGATGCGCCGCGACGAGAGCGGCTGGCGTCTGACCGCCGGCTCGCTCTGCTTCCCGTCGTCATGGTCGCTGATCGAAAAATTCGGCAAGCCGCTGCAGCAGATCCACGCGCCGGCACCGGGTTTCGGTCCAGGCACACGCCCGGCCGATCTCATCAACCGCATGTTCGACGGCCTCCAGGGCCAAGCCGTCGAGCGCTACAACTGGTCGATCCAGGCGGGCGACGCACTCTACCATCCGCTCTCCAACCTCGAACGCATCGACCGCGCCAGCAATCGTCCGTCGAGATTCCCGGACGGCGACATCGACGCCCATGCCTTTATCCGCGTCGAGCGGCAGACGCTGAGAAAGCTCCCCGTCTCGGGCGACATACTCTTCACCATCCGCATCCATCTCGACCCGCTCGCCGTGCTGGGGCGCCACCGCGACCGCGCGGCGCTCGCAGCGTCCTTGGCCGAACAGCTTCTGGCGTTGGACGAGGCACAGCTCGACTATAAGGGCCTGACAGCCGACCGTGACCGGCTGACGGAACGACTGAAAATCATGGCTCGGGGGAACGATGATTCAGTATCTTAGCAGACAGGTCGCTCTCGTGGCTGCCATCCTCGGACTATCGACGGCAGCCGAGGCCGAGCCGGTGACTTATTCCGGCAAGCTCGGAAAGAGCGATATCGTCGTCGAGTTCACCGGCGATCCCGCGGCGCCCGACGGCCCGCTGGCCGGCCGCTATTTCTACCGCTCGAAGGGCGTCGACATCCCGCTGCAGGCCAGGTCGCAAAAGGGCAGCAAGTTCGAACTGGCCGAGGAGGAGGAATGCGGCGCCGACAATTGCGGCGACGGAAAGGTCGCGCCGATTGCCGCCGTCTGGCGCCTGGCCTCTTCCGATAGGGGCAAAACCCTCGAAGGCAGCTGGAACGGAAAGCAGGCGCTGTCGCTCAGATTGAAGCGGGTCGCAAGTCGGGAGGCGACCGACAGCGAGCCCGGCAGCCCGTTCGACCTCCATGACTTCAGCGATATGACGTTCTTCGCCGATGACACGCCGATCACCATGGAAACGTCCCCCTATGACTACCTGCGGCTGGATACTCCGCTCGATACCGGCGAGACGGCCGGTTGGCCGGATGCGACCTACCACTACGTCGTCGACCCGCGCACCAAATTTGCCACGCCATGGATCGTCCAACTGTCCGGCAATGTTCCGGTCACGGCCGCGAATGCTTTGCTGGAAGACAGACGCCGGCGCGCAAATCTCGGCGCGCTGAGCTGCGCGGCGAGGCAATATGCCGGTTTTAACGAAGTCGGCCCGATCGACGGCGGGGATGACGACACGCTCGGCGGCTATGAAGACAGCCAATCCCAAGTGACCTCGCTGACACCGCGGCTGATGAGCTGGCAGGAGTCCGGCAGTCTCTTTTGCGGCGGGGCACATCCGACCAATTATTCGGACGCCTACATCATGGATGTGCGCCGCGGGGTTCTGCTTGGCCTTCAGGACATATTCTCGGATACGGTAGATGGCAAGCCCGGTCCTTCCCTCGTGTCCTTCGTCAAGCAACGGCGCAAGAAACCGACCAATCAGAGCGATATTGATCACGAAGCCGAATGCGGCATGGACGATCTCATCGGCGAAAATTTGGCGGCCAGCCTCTGGCGTGAGGGCGACAAGCAGGTCCTGGTGTTCGGACTGCAGGGGTTGCCGCATGCCATCCAGGCCTGCGGCGACGATGTGCTGGAACTGCCGGTCTCAGAGGTACGTGACCTCTTCAAGCCGGAATTCGCAAGACTGGTCGAGCCGTAGCCGCATGGCGCGGCGCAATGCCGGCCGTCCCGCTTTTCGCTTTATTGTGACAATGATCTATGGTTTGTCGCGCCGCGGCCAAGCCGCTGTTCCAAAGCGTTTTTTGAGGGAGTAATCGACAAATGGCGAATGAAAACTGGCCCGTTTACGGTGAGATTACCGGCCCTGTCGTGATGATCGGCTTCGGCTCGATCGGACGGGGAACGCTGCCGCTGATCGAACGCCATTTCAAATTCGACAAGTCGCGCATGACGGTCATCGACCCGCGCGATACCGACCGCAAATTGCTCGACGAGCGCGGCATCACCTTCATGCAGGATGCAGTGACCAAAAAGAACTACAAGAAGCTACTGACGCCGCTTTTGACCAATGGCGGCGGCCAGGGCTTTTGCGTCAACCTGTCGGTCGACACCTCCTCGCTCGAGCTGATGAAGCTCTGCCGCAAGCTTGGCGTCCTCTATGTCGATACCGTGGTCGAGCCTTGGCTCGGCTTTTATTTCGACGACAAGGCCGACAACGCCTCACGCACCAATTATGCGCTGCGCGAGACCGTCCGCGCCGAAATCGCGAAGAACCCGGGCGGCACCACGGCGATCTCGTGCTGCGGCGCCAATCCGGGCATGGTCTCGTGGTTCGTCAAGCAGGCGCTGGTCAACCTCGCCACAGATCTTGGCCTCGACTTCTCGGAACCCGCCCAGCACGATCGCGAAGGCTGGGCCAGGCTGATGAAGAAGGCCGGCGTCAAGGGCATCCATATCGCCGAGCGCGACACCCAGCGCACCAAGAAGCCCAAGCCGATGAACGTGTTCTGGAACACCTGGTCGGTCGAAGGCTTCATTTCGGAAGGGCTGCAGCCGGCCGAGCTCGGCTGGGGCACGCATGAGGCGTGGATGCCGAAGAACGCCAAAAGCCACAAGAACGGTTCGAAGGCGGCGATCTATCTGGAGCAGCCCGGCGCCAATACACGCGTGCGCACATGGTGTCCGACGCCCGGCCCGCAATACGGTTTCCTGGTGACACACAACGAAGCGATCTCGATTGCCGATTTTTTCACGCTGCGCGGCAAGAAGGGCAAGGTGCAATACCGGCCGACCTGCCATTACGCCTATCATCCCTGCAACGACGCCGTGCTGTCGCTGCACGAGATGTTCGGTGTCGCCGGCAAGGCTCAACCCGTGCATCACGTGCTCGACGAAAACGAACTGGTCGATGGCATCGACGAACTGGGCGTGCTGCTCTACGGCCACGCCAAGAACGCCTACTGGTATGGCTCGCAACTGTCGTTGGCCGAGGCGCGCAAGCTGGCGCCCTACCAGAACGCCACCGGCATGCAGGTCACGTCGGCGGTGCTGGCCGGCATGGTCTGGGCGCTGGAAAATCCCGAGGCCGGCATCGTCGAGGCCGACGAGATGGATTACAAGCGCTGCCTCGACGTGCAGGGCCCCTATCTCGGGCCGATCAGGAGCTATTATACCGACTGGACACCGCTCGACAATCGGCCTGGTCTGTTTCCCGAGGACCTCGACACCAAAGACCCGTGGCAATTCCGCAACATCCTCGTTCGATAGCAGCTTTGCCTCGACGCTCCGCCAGCTTGCAATCGCCCGGAAATCGAGCGATTGAAGAGGGGCGGCCTAGAGCGACGTGCGTCCATTTGGACGCACAAAGTACGCTCTAGCACTTCGAATGTGCGCATCGTGCTTTCCGAAAATCGGATCGATTTTCGGGCCGATGTGAGAGGAGAGGATTTTGATGATGACGATTGCGCAAAGACTGCTTTCGGCTGGCATTGCCGCGGCCGCTACGGTCGCGTTGGCGGCCTGCACCACCACCGGCCCGAGCGAGCCGCCGGTGATCACGGCCAATGGGGTCGAAGGCTCCTGGATCGACGCGCAGGGCACGGGTTTGTCCACCTTCAAAGCCGGCAGTTTCGCGACCGTCGCCACCGACACCGGCCAGAAGCTTGCCGATGGCAGCTACACCATGACCGGCGGCACCTCGGTCGAGATCCATGGCACTTCGCTGATCCGCCAGACGCCGATCAGCTTCAACTGCCTGATGGTCTCCACCAGCCAGCTCAATTGCACCAGCGCGAGCGGGCAGAATTTTGTGCTGACCAGGCGCACCTGAAATTCGATTCCGAATTGACTTTGCAAAAGGCCGGCGGCTTCAAGCCGCCGTCTTTTTGCGCCGGCAAAGCTGATGCCGATTTCCGCTTGCATCGATTGAAACGCGATGTGAACATGGCCCGAGAGGGCTGTTACATCCCAGTCAAACAAGAGCGTTAAACGCGTGTGCGCATGACCCCGAAAATCGGAGTCGATTTTCGGAAAGGAATCAAAAATTGGTACAGCGTCCTTTGCGCGTCCCAAATGACGCGCGGCGCTGTACTCAGGTCACCCGGGAGACGAGAATGAAGAAGATCGCTGCCATCGCCGCGCTGTCGGCATCGGCGCTTGGCCTGTCGGCAGGGGTATCCTTTGCCGACTACACGCTGAACATCCTGCATATCAACGACTGGCACAGCCGCATCGAAAGCAACAACAAATACGAATCGACCTGCTCGGCCGAGGAGGAGACCAAGGGCGAATGCGTCGGCGGCGCCGCCCGCCTGATCACCGCGATCACCCAGGAGCGTAAGAAGCTGGAAGGCCAGAACGTACTGCTGCTCAGCGCCGGCGACAATTTCCAGGGCTCGCTCTTCTACACGACCTACAAGGGCAAGACGGAAGGCGAATTCCTCAACCAGATGAAATTCGATGCCGAGGCGCTCGGCAACCATGAGTTCGACGATGGCGAGTCGGCGCTGGCGCCGTTCCTCGACATGATTCAGTTTCCGGTGCTCGGCGCCAATGTGAAGGCCAATGCACAATCCAAGCTGGGCGACCGCGTCAAGCCGTCGATCGTGGTCGAGGTCGGCGGCCAGAAGATCGGCATCGTCGGCGCAGTCACCAACGACACGCCGGAGCTTGCCTCCCCGGGCCCGAACATCGCCATTGAGGACGACGTCAAGTCGATCACCGCCGAGGTCGAGAAACTGAAGGCGCAGGGCGTCAACAAGATTATCGCGGTCACCCATATCGGCTACAAGCGCGAGCGCGACGTGATCGCCAAGATCCCGGGCGTCGACGTGGTGGTCGGCGGCCACAGCCATTCGCTGCTGTCCAACACTGACCCCAAGGCGGAAGGCCCTTATCCGACGATGGTCGACAATCCGGACGGCTACAAAGTTCCGGTCGTGCAGGCGGCGTCCTATTCGAAATATCTCGGCGAGTTTAAGGTCGTGTTCGACGACAATGGCGTCGTCAAGGAGGCCAGCGGCGATCCCATCCATCTCGACAAATCGATCACGCCCGACCCCGCCGTGCTTGCCCGCATCAAGGAACTCGGCGCGCCGATCGAGGCCTTGAAGAACAAGGAAGTCGCCGAGACCACCAAGGCGATCGACGGCAGCCGCGAGAATTGCCGCGCCCGCGAATGCGAGATGGGCAATCTGGTCTCCGACGCCGTCCTCGACCGGGTCAAGGGCCAGGGTGTCGAGATCGTCATCTCGAATGGCGGCGGCTTGCGCGCCTCGATCGACCAGGGCACCGTCACCATGGGCGAGGTTCTCACCGTGCTGCCGTTTCAGAACACGCTGGCGACCTTCCAGATCTCCGGCAAGGATCTGGTTGCCGGCCTCGAAAGCGGCCTCAGCCAGGTCGAGGACGGCGCCGGACGCTTCCCACAGGTTGCCGGCTTGAAATATGCGTTCGACAAATCGGCGCCACCTAATGGACGCGTCAAATCGGTCGAAGTCATGGAAGGCGGCGCCTGGACGCCGATCAAGCCGGACAAGGATTACCTGGTCGCCACCAACAACTATGTCCGCCAAGGCGGCGACGGCTACAAGGTGTTCGCCGAGAAGGCCAAGAACGCCTATGATTACGGCCCGGGGCTGGAACAGGTCGTCGCCGATTATCTCGGCGCGCACCGGCCCTATACACCGAAGCTCGACGGCCGCATCACCGAAGTCGCAGCAGCGGCAGCCCCGGCCGCAGAACCCGCCAAACCGGCCCAACCTGTCGAGGCAGCGCCGGCAAAACCTGCTGAGCCGGCAATGCCCGAACTGCCGGCCGGTTCGGGCGACATTTCCAAAACGCCGCCGGCCGTCCCGGCTGAAACCGCGCCGGCAACACCCGCACCCGCCGAGCCGGTCCAGCCAGCGGCACCTGCTGCTCCGGCCACACCGGCCCCGGCAATCCCTGCTCCGGCTACCCCCGCTCCGGCTGGGGAACCGGCCAAGCCGGTCCCGAGTGAGCCGGCAAAACCAGCCGAACCCGCCAAGCCGGCTGAGGCAGCACCGGCCGAAAGCAGCCATGTGATCGTCGCCGGCGATACCTACTGGGATCTTGCGGTGAAGGCCTATGGCGACGGCACCAAATGGAAGGTGATCTCCGACGCCAACAAGGGATACGAGCCACGCCGGCTTCCGGTCGGTGCAACCTTGACCATCCCCGCGGCCTCGAAGTAGTTCATGCCGCAGGAATTCAATGCACCCGCCCGGCAAACCGGGCGGGTGCTGCATTTCCGGGATAAGGTGCGGCTAGACGCTGCATTTGAAAACCGGCGCGGCATCGCTACTTTCGCCGCGGCACCGCTGGTTTTGCGGTGTTGGAGAACCCCATGACGCTTGCCGGCCCCGTCGAGATCAATGCTGAGAAGACCGCCGCCTCGCTGTCGGCAGGACACTCTCCGGTCAAGACAGGTAAGGTCGGTGTCATGCTGATCAATCTCGGCACCCCCGACGGCACCGACTTCAAGCCGATGTGGCGCTATCTCCGGGAATTCCTGTCGGACCCGCGCGTCATCGAGCTCAACAAGGCGGTCTGGTATCCGATCCTCTATGGCCTGGTCCTCACCACCCGGCCGAAGAAGTCTGGCGCCAACTATGCCAGGATCTGGAATCGGGAGCGCAACGAGTCGCCGCTGCGCACCTATACCCGCGCCCAGGCCGAGAAGCTCGGGCTTGCGCTCGGCGATCTACCCAACGTCGTCGTCGACTGGGCGATGCGCTACGGCAACCCGTCGACCGAAAGCGTGGCCAAGAGACTGGTCGAACAGGGCTGCGACCGCATTCTTTCTTTCCCGCTCTATCCGCAATATTCGGCGACGACGACTGCAACCGCCAACGACCAGCTGTTTCGCGTGCTGATGAAGATGCGCCGCGCCCCGGCCATCCGCAGCGTACCGCCCTATTACGACGAGCCGGCCTATATCGAAGCTCTCGCCCGTTCGATCGAACAGCATCTGGCGAGCCTCGACTTCGAACCGGAAATTGTCATCGCCTCCTATCACGGCATTCCGAGACCCTATTCCGACAAAGGAGATCCCTACCAAGCCCATTGCCTCGAGACGACGCGGCTGTTGCGCGAAAAGCTCGGCTGGGACGAGAAGAAGCTGATCACCACCTTCCAGTCGCGCTTCGGCGCGCAGGAATGGCTGCAGCCCTACACCGACAAGACGGTCGAACGACTGGGACGCGAAGGCGTGAAATCGCTAGCCATCGTCAATCCGGGCTTTTCCGTCGACTGCATCGAGACGCTGGACGAGATCGGCAGGGAGGCGGCAGAGATCTTCCATCATGCCGGCGGCGAGAAGTTCGCGCACATCCCCTGCCTCAACGACCGTCCCGAGGGCATGGCGGTGATCGAGGCAATGGTGCGGCGCGAACTGTCCGGCTGGGCCTGAACGGATCGCCGCAGCCGTCTATGCACCGCCAATGCATGATCACCTGATTGTAACATTGCTGAAACACACTTAAGTGTTTGTTGAAGTCGGCCGCGTGGGAATGTCCTATGCGGCCGGCCTTTGAGGGAGAGCCAAATGGGTTTCGGTGGTTTCGATATCGCGCTGCTTGTTCTTGTCGCCCTTGTCATGCTGGTGCTGTTCAAAGGCATCCGGACAATTCCGCAAGGCTACAATTATACCGTCGAACGCTTTGGTCGTTACACCAAGACATTGAGCCCGGGCCTCAACCTCATCGTGCCCTTCGTCGACCGTATCGGCGCCAAGATGAACATGATGGAGCAGGTCCTCGATGTCCCGAGCCAGGAAATCATCACCCGCGACAACGCCATAGTGGGTGTCGACGGCATTGCCTTCTTCCAGATTCTCAATGCGGCGCAGGCAGCCTATCAGGTCGCCGGCCTGCAGAATGCCATCCTCAACCTGACGATGACCAACATCCGCACCGTGATGGGTTCGATGGACCTCGACGAGCTATTGTCGAACCGCGACGCCATTAACGAGCGCCTGCTGCGCGTCGTCGACGAGGCGGCCCATCCCTGGGGCATCAAGATCACCCGCGTCGAGATCAAGGACATTAATCCGCCCGCCAATCTCATCGAATCGATGGGCCGCCAGATGACGGCGGAACGCAACAAGCGCGCCCAGATCCTCGCCGCCGAAGGCCTCAAGCAATCGCAGATCCTGGAGGCCGAGGGCCGCAAGGAAGCCGCTTTCCGCGACGCCGAGGCGCGCGAGCGCTCGGCCGAGGCCGAAGCGCGCGCCACGCAAGTGGTGTCGGAGGCGATCGCCAAGGGCGACGTGCAGGCGCTCAACTACTTCGTTGCACAGAAATACACCGAGGCGCTGGCCAAGATCGGCTCGGCCGGGAATTCGAAGGTCGTGCTGATGCCGTTCGAAGCCTCCTCGCTGATCGGCACGCTCGGCGGCATAGGGGAAATCGCCAAGGAAGTTTTCAGGAGCGAAGGCACCGCCGGTGCTGCACGTCAGGCGGCGCGCCCGCCGGTGGTTCGCCCGAGCGAGACCTGAGGCCGCCGCCATGCTCGACCGCATCGTTTCCGAACTCGGCCCGTGGAACTGGATGGTTCTCGGCTTCGTCCTCCTGGTGATGGAGGTCATCGCGCCGGGCATTTTCATGCTGTGGATCGGCATTGCCGCGCTTTTGATCGGTGTTGTCTCGCTGCTCGTCTGGAACGCCGATTTCTGGGTCTGGCAGGTCCAGGTCCTCGCTTTCCTCGCACTGTCGTTGGTCTCTGCCTATGTCGGCAAGCGGCTGGTGGGCGGGCGCCATGATCCAACCGACCAGCCGCTGCTCAACCGCCGCGGCGCGCAGATGGTCGGCCGGATGGCGACACTTGCCGAGCCGATCAAGGACGGACGCGGCCGCATCAAGCTGGGCGACACGTTGTGGCGCGTCTCCGGCCCTGACCTGCCGGCCGGCACGCAGGTGCGCGTAACCGGTGCTGCCGATACGGACCTGGAACTGACGGTCGAGGCGGTCTAAAACCCGCTAGGCGGCACCGATGCGCAGCAGGTCGTGGAGATGGACGAGCCCGATCGGCCGTCTGCCCTCGACCACCATCAGGCTGGTGATGGCCGAATCGTTGATCGTCTGCAGCGCCGTGGCAACCAGCGTGTCGGGCGCGGCCATTTTTGGTTCTCTGGTCATCACCTGATCGACGCTCATGGCCAGGAGATCGCTGCCGATATGGCGCCTGATGTCACCGTCGGTGATGATGCCGATCAGCTTGCCGTCCGCGGCAGTGACCGCCACGCAGCCAAATCCCTTGCGCGACAATTCGAGGATCGCCTCGCGCATGCCGGTGCCGGACGCCACCAGCGGCAGCCTGTCGCCGACATGCATGATCTCGCGGATTTGCGTCAGGTTGGCTCCGAGCTGGCCGCCCGGATGGAAAGTGCGGAAATGGTCCGGGGTGAAGCCCCGCGCCTCGAGCAGCGCGACGGCCAGCGCATCGCCCATCACCATTTGCAGCAGCGTCGAGGTCGTCGGCGCAAGCCCGTGCGGACAGGCTTCCGGTGCTCGCGGCAGCAGAAGCACCACGTCCGCCGCGCGCGCCAGAGCCGATTTTTCACCGGCGGTGACCGCAATCAGCGGGATCGAGAAGCGCCTCGAATAGGCGATGATGCCCTTGAGCTCGAGGCTTTCCCCCGACCACGACAGGGCAATGATGGCGTCGTTCCTGGCGATCATGCCGAGGTCGCCGTGATTGGCTTCGGCAGGGTGGACGAAGAAGGCCGGCGTGCCGGTCGAGGCGAGCGTCGCGGCGATCTTCGAGCCGATATGGCCGCTTTTGCCGACCCCGGTGACGATGACGCGGCCATCGATCTGGGACACCATGTCGACGGCCCGTGCGAACGGCTCAGCCAGCCCGTTTTCGAGCGCGCCTGCCAGTGCCGCGACGCCGGCCTGCTCTGTCGCCACCGTTCTCAGCGCCGAGGCAATCGCGGCCTGCCGGTCGAGCCGTTTCCTGTCTGGGGATTTCACGTCCATGGACGATGCGATTAGCGCTTCGGCGCGCGCCTGTCCAACGGAATTGCCGCCCTGAACGCCCTGACGGGCTATCCCTCAACGCTCCGTTAACCATCCCCATTTACGGTTTCGTAAGTATGGCGCGCGTGTGCCGCGCAAGCAGTGGTGGCGATGTCCGGGTTTCAGCCTGAAAACAAAATGGGACGAAAAGGCAAGGCGGTCTGCGCCTTGCTGCTGGCAACCAGTGTCTTTGCGTTGTCGCGTCCGGCACTGCTTTGCGCCCAAGAAACCGAGCTGCGCGGCGAGGTTTCGGAATCGACAATCCTGGACGACCAGCAGCGCAAGACCGGGCAGTTGAGCATGGCTGGAACCCAGGCTGCCGCAACCGCCAATGACAATACGCCGCTACCTACCTATCGTCCGGCCAGCCCCGGCGCGTTGCCTGACGACGGCACGGGCGAAGCCGCCGCAACCGGCGGCATTTTCGATCCGCCGGCAGCCACCGACGATCCGTTTGCCGACAACCCTGCTCCCCCGCCACGACGGCGGCCGAGCGCAACGCAACGCGCCGCCGATGCGGACAAGGCCAAGGCCGAAGACGAGGCCGCGGACAACAAGAAGAGCAAGAGAACCGCGACTGCAGCGGCCGCGGCGGCCGGGGACACAGACACCGACGCCGCGGACGAGCAGGATACGGCCAACCGCCGGGCCGTTACTGTCGATTCCGCCGAGAGGCTCAAGCTTGACCCCGGCGCCGAGCGCACCGAAGCCATCGAAGGTCAGGACAAGAAGAGCGAGGACGACCCATTCGCCGCCACCGGCATCCAGCTCGGCTCCTTCGTGATCCGGCCGACGCTCGAGCAGGGCCTGACGTCTTCGTCGAATGCCGATTCGAGCAGCCTCGGCAAGCCGGCATTGCTGTCGGAAACGACGCTGCGCTTCAACGCCGTCTCCGACTGGCGGGAGAATTCGGCGACGATTGAGGGCTATGGCATCTTCCGCGAAACCTTGTCCGGCTATGACGTTCACGAGGCGCAAGGCCGCGTCGACGGCACACTCAACATCGATCTCGACAATGAGCTGCGCGCTATCGCCAAGCTGGGCTATGAGGCCGTGCCCGAATCGGCCTCGTCGCCGGGCGCCATCGTCGGCGCCGTTGGGCAGCCCGTGCGTCAGACCGTGAACGGCAGCCTCGCCGTCGAGAAGGACGCCGGCAAGATGCGCTTCGCGCTGACCGGCGCGGTCGAGCATGACATCTTTGGCGACGCCAAGCTTTCGTCGGGTGGATCGCTGTCCCAGAAGGGCCGCGACTCGACGCTCTATACGGCCACCTTGCGCACCGGCTATGAAATCTCGCCTGCCATCACTCCGTTCACCGAAATCGAGATCGGCCGGCGCGTTTATGATTTGCGCGTCGATCCAAACGGCTTCCAGCGCTCCTCGACGCGGCTTGGCGCACGGGCCGGCGTCGAGCTCGACCTCGGTGAGAAGCTTGCCGGCGAGTTCTCGGCCGGCTGGCTGCGCGAAGCTATCGACGACGACGCCCTGCCGGCGATTTCGGGCGCGACGGTCAATGCCGATCTCAAATGGTCGCCGGAACGCGGCACCACGATCGGCCTCACCGCACAGACGACCGCCGAGAACACGACGAACGCGGGCGAAAGCGGCGATATGCTCTATTCCGGCAGCCTCACCGGTGAGCGGCAAATCCGCGCCAACCTGACCGGAAATGCCGCTCTCGGCGTTGAATGGCGCGACTATACCGGTTCCGACAGCCATGATTTGACGCTGAGCGCCGAGGCTGGGCTGACATGGTGGCTGAACCGCTATGCCGGGCTCACCACCCGCGCCAGGACTGAAAAACTGACCAGCAACCTTGTTGGACGCGACTACACGGCCAACAGCATTTTCGTCGGCTTGAAGCTGCAGCGGTAGTCAGCAAAATCCGGTGTTTAAGCTAAAAGGCCGCGCCGCGGTGCTCTGACGGCGTGAGCTCGTCGAGAAGCGTGCGAATGACCCCGGCCATACTTGCATTCATGTCGCTGCGCCACAGCGCGAAGGCAACGTTGGCCTCGACGAAGCCTTCGGGCGAGCCGCAGTCGAACGTGCGCCCGCGGTAATGATAGCCGTAGAAGGGCTGTTGTTTCTGCAGCTTCAGCATTGCATCTGTGAGCTGGATCTCGTTGCCGGCGCCTTTTTCCTGGCCTTCGAGTATCCCAAATATCTCCGGCTGCAGGATGTAGCGCCCGTTGATGTAGAGGTTCGACGGCGCCGTGCCGGTCTTCGGCTTTTCCACCATACCGGCGATGCGGAAACCGTGATGGGCATCCTCGCCGCGTCCGACAATGCCGTATTTGTGCGCCTCGGCGGGATCGCATTCCTGCACCGCTACGATGTTGTTGCCGGTCTCGGCGTAGAGCTCGACCATATCCTTCATGCAGCTTTTTTCCGACTGCATGATCATGTCGGGCAACAGCAGCGCAAAGGGCTCGTCGCCGACAAGCTCGCGCGCGCACCAGACGGCGTGGCCAAGGCCGAGCGGCACCTGCTGGCGGGTGAAGCTGGTCTGCCCCGGCGCCGGCTGCAGCCGCTGCAGGCGAGCGAGCTGGTCGTTCTTGCCGCGCTGTGCAAGTGTGTCGTAGAGTTCGAACTGGACATCGAAGTGATCCTCGATGACCGCCTTGTTGCGGCCGGTCACGAAGATGAAATGCTCAATGCCGGCCTCGCGCGCCTCATCAACCACATACTGGATGACCGGCCTGTCGACGACCGTCAGCATTTCCTTGGGAATGGCCTTGGTAGCTGGGAGAAACCGCGTGCCGAGACCGGCAACCGGGAATACTGCCTTGCGAACTCTCTTCATGTGCCAATTATCCATTTGCATGCCGGTTCGGCAATCCCGATTCGAGACATTTTCATGCCGAAATCGAGGATTACTGAACGGCGGGACAGAAATCTCGGCTGGTAAAGCATTGACGCATCTTTTTCATCCCGGACGGCACCTATGGTAAACCAAATCCTAACCGGGTTCGGCGATGAATAGTCTTCCTGAGATGAAGAAGGAGGAAAAGATGTCCGCTCGCAACGTCGCAAGGCGCTTCACCAGCGTCCTGACGGCCGCCAGCCTCTCGCTTGCTTTGCTCATGCCCAGCGGGCCGGCTTTTGCCGATGCCGGCTTCCGCCAATGGGTCGCCAGCTTCCGTGCTAACGCCGTGGCGAGCGGCGTTTCCGGCTCCGTCTACGACCAAGCATTCAAGGGCATCAACGATGCTGACCCGGTGGTGCTGGAAAAGGCCCGTACTCAACCCGAATTCACCGCCCCCGCCTGGGATTATTTCGACAACCGCGTCCATGACCAGTCGGTCGCTGTCGGCCAGCAGATGGCAAGGAAATGGAAGCCGTGGCTGGACCGGATCGAGGCAAGATACGGCGTCGACCGCTACATCCTGCTGGCTATCTGGTCGATGGAATCGAACTACGGCGAAACCCTCAAACGGGATGACATCATGCGCAATGTCGTGCGCTCGCTGGCGACGCTTGGTTATGCCGACCCGAAGCGCGCGAAATTTGCCCGCACCCAGCTGATCGCGGCACTGAAGATCCTGCAGACCGGCGACATCGACGAAAGCCATCTCAGCGGCTCATGGGCCGGCGCGATGGGTCATACCCAGTTCATCCCCACCAGCTACCAGTCCTATGCGGTCGATATGGACGGCGACGGCAAGCGCGACATCTGGAATTCGATTCCCGACGCACTGGCGACAGCCGCCAATTTGCTGAGGAAGAACGGCTGGCAGGCCGGCAAGACCTGGGGTTATGAGGTCAGCCTTCCGGACGGCAAGACGTTGCCTGGGGGCTCGAAGTCGCTGTCGCAATGGCAGGCGCTGGGCGTCACCCGTGCCAACGGCAAGCCGTTCAAGAACGGTGCGGATAAGGCGACGTTGAAGCTGCCCGGCGGCCGCGGCGGGCCGGCTTTCCTGATGATCAAGAATTTCTCGGTGATCAAGCGCTACAACAATGCCGACAAATATGCGCTCGCCGTCGGCCTCCTTGCCGACGAAATCGCCGGTTATGGTGGGCTTGTGCAGGACTGGAAGCGGCCCTTCACCAAGCTCTCCTTCGAGGAAAGGCAGGAGCTTCAAAAGCGGCTTTCCGAGCACGGCTATTACGACGGCAAGTTCGACGGCAAGATCGGTGATGGATCGAAAACCGCCATCATGGCCTTCCAGGCAAAGGCCGGCTTGACCCAGGACGGGTATCCGAGCAAGGAAGTGCTCAAATGGCTCAGACAGAACTAGAGCCGGTTACGGGATGGAGGGGGTGATTGGTTTCGGCTGCGCGCATCTGGGTGATCGTTCGTCGCGCGCCGATCCTGGTTCTGGCGATCGTCGTTCTAGCTGTCGGCGCCGCCGGCGCCTTTCACACCTCGGCCATGGCGCAGGAGCCGGAAAGTCGTGGCTGGTCGCTGCGTGACCTGTTGTTTCCGCGCAGAAGCGAGCGGTTTGAGCAGCCGCCGCCCGAATTCCAGAGAGAATTCCAGAGAGCAAAGCCCAGGCCCAAGCTGAGGAAGCCCCGATCTGTTCGCCGGCCGCCGCCGGCCGAGCCGACAACCCCGGTGGCCGAGAAGGCGCCGGATGCCCGCGTCGTTCTGGTGGTCGGTGATTTCATGGCGTCTGGGTTGGCCGAGGGGCTCGACGCCGCCTTTGCCGAAAACACCGGCGTCAGGATCGTCGTCCGCGCCAACGGCTCGTCCGGTTTCGTGCGTGACGACGTCTACAACTGGCCCGAACAGGTCAAGTCGCTGATCGCGACCGAACAACCGGCAGCCGTCGTCGTCATGCTGGGATCCAACGATCGGCAGCAGATGCGTGTCGGCGATGTGCGCGAGCAGCCGCGATCCGAAAACTGGACCAAGGAATACGAGCGCCGGACCGAAGCGCTCGGCAAGGCCATCGCCTCGGCCAAAGTGCCGTATCTGTGGGTTGGCATGCCGGCCTTCCGGGTCTCGAAAATGACCTCCGACATGTTGGCCTTCAACGATATCTACCGCTCGTCCGCCGAAAGCCATGGCGGCGAATTCGTCGACGTCTGGGACGGGTTCGTCGACGAGAACGGCGCCTTTGTCACCAGCGGACCGGACATCAATGGCCAATCGGTGCGCCTGCGCTCCGACGACGGCATCAACATGTCGAAGGCCGGCAAGCGCAAGCTCGCCTTCTATACCGAAAAGCCGCTGATGAAGATCCTTGGGCTGGCCGCGCCGGGAAGCGTAGTGACGGCTTCTGCCCCGGCCGGCGCTCCCGTCGAGGCGCCGGCACCTGCTGCCGCACCGATAGCCGTCGATCGCACCGTGCCGATGCTACTGAGCGATCCGGCGCTGGACGGCGGCTCGGAACTGCTCGGCGCCGCACCACTGGCAAAGGCGGACAAGAATTTGCCTGGCGAAAAGCTCATCGTCGAAGGCAAGTCGCCCGACGCCTCGCCCGGCCGCGCCGACGATTTCTCGTGGCCGCCCAAGACACAGCCTGCGACGGCGGCGGCCGCATCCGACACGACGACGGCGATCCGGCCGTAAACCAGAACCTCTTTCTCTGGAGCCAGAGACCGCGAGCACCGGAGGCGCAGAAAACGCCTTCAGACGGCCGCAGGAGTAGAGTTTCGGAGCGGCCTCAGCGCGGCAGCACGCTCGACCCCATCAGTGCCTCGTCGATGGCGCGCGCCGCCTGGCGGCCCTCGCGGATCGCCCAGACGACCAGCGACTGGCCGCGCCGCACGTCGCCCGCCGCATAGAGCCTTTCGACGCTGGTCCTGTAGTCGCGATCATTGGCCTCGACGTTCTTCGAACGGCGGCTGTCGGTGACGATCTTCATCTGCCCGTCGAGTTCCGACACCGGCCCTCGACTGGCTGGCCCGGCAAAGCCGATGGCGATGAAGGCCAGATCGGCACGAATGACGAATTCGGTGCCGGCGATCGGCTTGCGCTTCTCGTCGACCTCGCAGCACTTGACCCCGGTCAGCTGGTCGTCTTCGCCGATGAATTCAAGCGTCGCCACCTGGAATTCGCGCTCGGCGCCTTCGGCCTGTGACGACGAAGTGCGCATCTTGGTCGCCCAATAGGGCCAGACCGAAAGCTTGTCTTCCTTTTCCGGCGGCTGCGGCCGGATGTCGAGCTGAGTGACGCGCACGGCGCCCTGGCGGAAGGCGGTGCCGACGCAGTCGGAGGCTGTGTCGCCGCCACCGACGACGACGACGTGCTGGCCGCCGGCGACGATTGGGCGCGACGGCCATGCCACCGACTGGATTGGCTCGCCGCCGATGCGCTTGTTCTGCTGCACCAGATAGGGCATTGCGTCATGCACGCCGTCGAGATCGTCGCCGGGGATGTTGGCCGGACGCGGTGTTTCAGAACCGCCGCAATAGAGCACCGCGTCATATTCGGCGAGCAGTTCGGCGACCGGCTTATCGACGCCGACATTGACGCCGCAAAGGAAGCTAACGCCCTCGCCCTGCATCTGCTCGATGCGCCGGTCGATATAGTGCTTCTCGATCTTGAAATCGGGGATGCCGTAGCGCATCAGCCCGCCCGGCCGGCTCTCGCGCTCATAGACATGAACGTCGTGGCCGGCGCGGCCGAGCTGCTGGGCAGCCGCCATGCCGGCCGGTCCCGAGCCGATGATCGCGACGCGCTTGCCGGTCTTCCTTTCCGGCGGATAGGGCCGGATATGGCCGGTTTCATAGGCCTTGTCGGCAATCGCCTGCTCGATCGTCTTGATGGCGACCGGAATGTCCTCGAGGTTCAGCGTGCAAGCTTCCTCGCAAGGTGCAGGACAGATGCGGCCGGTGAATTCCGGAAAATTGTTGGTCGAATGCAGGTTGCGGATCGCGTTGTCCCAGTCGCCATTGTAGACGAGGTCGTTCCAGTCCGGGATCTGGTTGTGGATCGGGCAGCCGGTCGGCCCATGGCAATACGGAATGCCGCAATCCATACAGCGCGCGGCCTGTTTCTCGACCTCCTTGTCCGACATCGGCAGGGTGAACTCGCGGAAATGCCGGATGCGGTCGGAAGCCGGCTGGTACTTGTGCACCTGCCGGTCGATCTCGAGAAACCCTGTTACCTTGCCCATAGTCCAGTCCCTGCTGTCCGGAAGGCACGCCTGGCGACGCACCCGTTAACCTCATAAGGCAGTCGTGGCAACCGTCAGTCCGAGGTCAGGATTGTTGATGAAGATGGTTGCCGGGACGCATGGCTGCCCGGCAATTTCCAAATCTATTCCGCCGCCACGTTCATGCGCATCCGTTCCATCTCGATCAGCGCGCGGCGGTATTCGACCGGCATGATCTTCCGGAATTTCGGCCGGAAAATCGCCCAATCGTCGAGGATCTCGCGACCTCGTACCGAGCCCGTGTAGTGGACGTGGTTGGAGATCAGCTGATAGAGCCGCTCCTCGTCATGGCTGGTCATATCGCCGGATACGTCGACACGGCCCTTGTGGTCGAGATCGCCGCCGTGGTGGAGCAGCTTTTCCATCAGGTCGTCCTCTTCCGGAACCGGCTCCAGCTCGACCATCGCCATGTTGCAGCGCTCGGCGAAATCACCCGCCTCGTCGAGCACGTAGGCGACGCCGCCCGACATGCCGGCAGCGAAGTTGCGGCCGGTCTGGCCGATGACGACGACGATCCCGCCGGTCATGTATTCGCAGCCATGGTCGCCGACGCCTTCAACGACGGCGGCGACACCCGAATTGCGCACGGCAAAACGCTCGCCGGCAACGCCGCAGAAATAGGCCTCGCCCTCGGTTGCGCCGTAGAGCACGGTATTGCCGACAATAATGGACTCGGCAGCAACGATTTTCGTGTTCTCCGGCGGGCGGATGACGATGCGGCCGCCCGACAGACCTTTGCCGACATAGTCATTGGCGGCGCCCACCAGTTCGAACGAAACCCCACGCGCCAGGAAGGCGCCGAAGGATTGGCCGGCCGTGCCGGTGAGTTTCACCGAGATCGTGTCCTCGCGCAGGCCCTTGTGCCTGAAGCGCTTTGCCACTTCACCCGACAGCATGGCGCCCGTCGAACGATCGACGTTGCGGATCGGCAATTCGATGCTGACCGGCTGCCTGGCTTCGAGCGCCGGCTTTGCCAGTTCGATCAGCTTGCGGTCGAGCACGTCGTCGATCGGATGCTTCTGCCGCTCGGTCCAGTGCACCGCCTCGTGTGGCGCATCGGGCTTGTAGAACATCTTGCTAAAGTCGAGCCCGCGCGCCTTCCAGTGCTGGATCAGTTCGCGTTTTTCCAGAAGGTCGGTGTCACCGATGATCTGGTCGAGATGAGTAAAGCCCATCTCGGCAAGCAGCGCCCGCACTTCTTCCGCCACATAGAAGAAGAAGTTGATGACGTGCTCGGGCGTGCCCTTGAAGCGCTTACGCAGCACCGGGTCCTGCGTCGCGACACCGACCGGGCAGGTGTTGAGATGGCACTTGCGCATCATGATGCAACCGGCCGCGATCAGCGGCGCGGTCGAGAAACCGAACTCGTCGGCGCCGAGCAGTGCGCCGATGACGACATCGCGTCCGGTGCGCAGGCCGCCATCAACCTGCAGCGCCACGCGCGACCGGAGGCCGTTGAGCACCAGCGTCTGGTGCGTTTCGGCAAGACCCATTTCCCACGGGCTGCCGGCATGCTTGAGCGAGGTCAGCGGCGAGGCGCCGGTGCCGCCGTCATAGCCGGAAATGGTGATGTGGTCAGCACGCGCCTTGGCGACGCCGGCCGCAACCGTGCCGACGCCGACTTCCGAGACCAGCTTGACCGATACGTCCGCCGCCGGATTGACGTTCTTCAGGTCGTAGATGAGCTGCGCCAGATCCTCGATCGAATAGATGTCATGATGCGGCGGCGGCGAGATCAGGCCGACGCCGGGCGTCGAATGCCTGACCTTGGCGATGGTCGCATCAACCTTGTGGCCCGGCAGCTGGCCGCCCTCGCCGGGCTTTGCCCCTTGCGCGACCTTGATCTGCATCATGTCGGAATTGACCAGATATTCCGCCGTGACGCCAAAGCGTCCCGAGGCGACCTGCTTGATCGCCGAGCGTTCGGGGTTCTTGCCGCCGCCCGGCAGTGGCAGATAGCGGTCGGCCTCTTCGCCGCCCTCGCCGGTGTTCGACTTGCCGCCGATGGCGTTCATGGCCCGCGCCAGCGTCGTGTGCGCTTCCCTTGAGATCGAGCCGAAGGACATCGCCCCGGTCGAGAAGCGCTTGACGATATCGGCCGCCGGCATCACCTCGTCGAGCTTGACCTTCTTGCGCCCGGTCTCTTCGGCAAGCTTGATCTTGAACAGGCCGCGAATGGTCTGCGCCTGCGCCGTGTCGCTGTCGATCTGGGCGGAATAGTCCTTGAACGTCTCCCACGAGCCTTGGCGCACGGCGTGCTGCAAGGTCGCCACTGCGTCGGGCGACCAGATGTGGGCCTCGCCGCGCATGCGGAACATGTATTCGCCGCCGACCTCGAGGCTGTTGCGCAGCACCGGGTCGTTGCCGAAGCCGTCGGTATGGCGGCTGACCGTTTCGGCGGCGATCTCGTCCAGCCCGACGCCTTCGATCAGCGTCGCCGTGCCGGTGAAGTACTTCTGCACGAAGTCCGACTTCAGCCCGATGGCATCGAATATCTGCGCGCCGCAATAGGACTGGTAGGTCGAGATGCCCATCTTGGACATGACCTTGAGGATGCCCTTGCCGATCGACTTGATGTAGCGGGAGACGACTTCGTACGCATCGACCTCCGCCGGCAATTCGCCACGCTTGTGCATGTCGAGCAGCGTATCGAAAGCGAGATAGGGATTGATCGCCTCGGCGCCGTAGCCGGCGAGACAGCAGAAATGATGCACCTCGCGCGGCTCGCCGGATTCGACGACGAGCCCAACCGACGTGCGCAATCCCTTGCGGATCAAATGATGGTGCACGGCGGCCGTCGCCAGCAGTGCCGGAATGGCGATGCGGTCCGCACCAAGCTGACGATCGGACAGGATGATGATGTTGTAGCCGCCGGCGACCGCCGCCTCGGCGCGCTCGCACAGCCGGTCGATGGCGCCCAGCATGCCGGCAGCACTCTCGCTCGAAGCATAGGTGATGTCGATCGTCTTGGTGTCGAAGCGGTCTTCGGTGTGGCCGACCGAGCGCAGCTTCTCCAGATCGCCATTGGTCAGGATCGGCTGGCGCACTTCGAGCCGCTTGCGGCGCGAATTGCCGACCAGGTCGAAGATGTTCGGCCTTGGCCCGATGAAGGACACGAGGCTCATCACCAGCTCCTCGCGGATCGGGTCGATCGGCGGGTTGGTGACCTGTGCGAAATTCTGCTTGAAATAGGTGTAGAGCAGCTTCGATCTGTCCGACATTGCCGAAATCGGGGTGTCGGTACCCATCGAGCCGACCGCTTCCTGGCCGGTGGTCGCCATCGGCGACATCAACAGCTTGGTGTCTTCCTGAGTGTAGCCGAACGCCTGCTGACGGTCGAGCAGGCTGACGTCCCTGCGCAGGGCGCGCGGCTCGACCGGCTTCAGATCTTCGAGGATGAGCTGGGTGTTGGCGAGCCAGCTCTTGTAGGGGTGCCTGGTCGCGATCTCCGACTTGATCTCCTCGTCGGAAACGATGCGGCCCTTGTCCAGGTCGATCAGCAGCATGCGGCCGGGCTGCAGCCGCCACTTTTTGACGATCTTTTCCTCCGGCACCGGCAGCACGCCGGCTTCCGAGGCCATGATGACGCGGTCGTCGTCGGTGACAATGTAGCGCGCCGGCCGCAGCCCGTTGCGGTCGAGCGTGGCGCCGATCTGGCGGCCGTCGGTGAACGCAACCGCCGCCGGCCCGTCCCACGGCTCCATCAGTGCTGCGTGATACTCGTAGAAGGCCTTGCGGTCCTGCCCCATCAGCTTGTTGCCGGCCCAGGCTTCCGGGATCAGCATCATCATGGCATGGGCGAGCGAATAGCCGCCCTGCGTCAGGAATTCGAGCGCATTGTCGAAGCAGGCAGTGTCCGACTGCCCTTCATAGGAGATCGGCCACAGCTTCGAGATGTCGTTGCCGAACAGTTCGGAATCGACCGAGGCCTGGCGCGCCGCCATCCAGTTGACGTTGCCGCGCAGCGTGTTGATCTCGCCATTATGGGCGACCATGCGGTAGGGATGCGCCAGCTTCCACGACGGGAACGTGTTGGTCGAGAAGCGCTGGTGGACCAGGATCAGCGCCGTCTCGAAACGCGGGTCGGTCAGGTCCTTGTAATAGGCGCCGACCTGATAGGCCAGGAACATGCCCTTGTAGACGATGGTCCGCGACGACATCGAGACGACATAGAAGCCGTTGTCGACGCCTTTGGTCTCCTCGTGGATACGGCCGGAAATGACCTTGCGCAGAATGTAGAGCCGCCGCTCGTAATCATCGTCGTTCTCGATCTCGGCGCCGCGGCCCAGGAACACCTGCCGGTGCACCGGCTCGGAAGCGGCGATGTCGGCCGCCTTGGACAGCGACGAATTGTCGACCGGCACGTCGCGAAAACCGAGCAGCGGCTGGCCCTCGAGCTGTGCCACCTCGGCGATGATGCCTTCGATATGCGCCTGCAGCTCCGGGTCGCGCGGCATGAACACATGGCCGACGGCGTAGTGGCCGGGCTTCGGCAGTTCGACCCCTTGCTTGGCCATCTCCTCGCGGAAGAAGCGGTCCGGCAGTTGCACCAGCACGCCGGCGCCGTCGCCCATCAGCGGATCGGCGCCGACGGCGCCGCGATGCGTCAGGTTTTCGAGCACGGCAAGGCCGTCCTCCACGATCTGATGCGACTTCACGCCCTTCATGTTAACGATGAAGCCGACGCCGCAGGCATCGTGCTCGTTGCGCGGATCGTAGAGGCCGTGCGCGGCATAGCCGGTGTTGGTTCGCAGATTTTTGACGGCTGCCGCTTTCGTCTGCGCGGCCTTCGTCGCAGATGGCGTCATGTCCGTCATCGTCCTGTCCTCCGTTCCGTCCCCTTCGGGCGCTGGTTTCCGTCGGGAAGCGCGTGGCTTCCTTTTCAATCTTGCGGCACGTCTTGCGAAATTCTTGCCGACCGTGCGGCTTTCCGCATGGTTCGCATATGGTATTCGTACAGGCCAGAGCCAGGCTGTCTAGCTGTCGCTCGCAGCAACGGCCGCAGAGGCCAATCATATGCCAATGCGGCCAGTTTTGTGCGACAAAATAAGACAGCACTACTGTCCTAAATTTTTATGACAGAAATCTGCGGCGCATACAAGACCGATTCACAAAATTCTTGAGGCTTTGGCGACAGAAAATTGCGCAAAACGCGGCGACAGCGTAAGCTTCAGGCGCTGCATGTACGCTCATGCGTTTCGCAGGCTTTAGCGGATTTTCGGTATCTGCCCCTTGCGGCCGGCATGCGAAAGCGGCCAAGCTCGCACTGATTTCCCCAGCATAGGCAGACGCATGATTTTCGCTTCCGACAATTGGGCAGGCGCCCATCCCCGTATCGCTGCCGGCCTGTCGGCCCATGCCGACGGCTTCTCCACCGCCTATGGCGACGGTGCCCTCGACACGGCAGTTCACCAGCGCTTCAATGAAATCTTCGAACGCGAGGTCGCGGTGTTTTTTGTGGCCACCGGCACCGCTGCCAATTCGCTGTCGCTGACCGCCTACCACAAGCCAGGCGGCATTTCCTTCTGCCATCGCGAAGCGCATGTCATCGAGGACGAATGCGGTGCACCGGAATATTTCACGGGCGGTTCGCGGCTTTATACAGTCGACGGCGCACTCGGCAAGATCGATGCCGGCAATCTGGAAAGGGCGGTGGACCGTTTCGCATCCGAAAACGTCCATTCCGGGCGGCCGATGGCTGTTTCGATCACCCAGTCGACCGAGGTCGGCACCGTCTACACACTTGACGAAATCACCAGGATTTCGGCGATCGCAAAGCAGCACAGGCTGCCGCTACATATGGACGGTGCTCGCTTTGCCAATGCGCTCGTCGCTCTGGAAACAACGCCAGCGGAGATGACCTGGAAGCACGGCGTCGACATCCTCTCCTTCGGCGGCACCAAGAATGGCTGCTGGTGCGCCGAGGCGATCGTGCTGTTCGATCTCGAGCGGGCCAAGGAATTGGCCTTTTTGCGGAAGCGCGCCGCCCAGCTCTTCTCGAAATCGCGCTTCATCGCCGCGCAATTCGATGCTTATTTTAGGGGTGGGCTATGGCTCAACACGGCACGGCACGGCAATGCCATGGCGGCACGGCTTGCCGCGGCGATCGAGGATTCCCCTTCAGCGCGTCTGGCTTGGCTGCCGCAGGCAAACGAGGTCTTCGCGGTCATGAAAAAGTCCGAGGCCGAAAGAGTGCAAGCGGCAGGCGCGGCTTTCTACGACTGGCACAGGCCGCTCGGCTACGACGGCCATATCGGCGAGGACGAAGCGCTCTATCGCTTCGTCACCAGCTTCGCGACCACGGCCGATGAGGTCGACCGTTTCGGCTACCTGCTCGCCGGATAGCAAGCCTTACCCGCCAGCAAAAAAGGGCGGTGCATTGCTGCACCGCCCCTTTTTCCCGGGGAGTTGGCGTCCCAGGAGGAGTTTAGCTGCCTGACTTAGGCGGCGGTCTTAGCCTCGATCTGCTTGGCCTTGGCCGGAGCCGAGGTGATCGCGATCTTGCGCGGCTTCAGCTCTTCGGGAATGTTGCGCTTGAGGTCGACGAAGAGCAGGCCGTTCTTCAGCGCGGCGCCGATGACCTCGACGTGATCGGCAAGCTGGAAGCGGCGCTCGAAGGCTCGGCTGGCGATACCGCGATAGAGCAGTTCGGAACCTTCGCCATTGCCTTCCTCCTTGCGCTCACCCTTGACGGTCAGCACATTGCGGTGAGCTTCGATCGAAATCTCATCTTCCGAGAAGCCGGCCACAGCCATCGAGATGCGATAGGCATCCTCGCCCGTGCGTTCGATATTGTAGGGCGGATAGGTTTGGCCTTCCGGCTGCGCAAGCGAATCGAGCATTGTGAACAGCCGGTCGAAACCGACGGTCGAACGGTAGAGTGGGGAAAAATCAACGTGACGCATAGTGTGTTCTCCTGTTGAGCAACAAGGTTTGCGTATGGCCGGTGCGAAACCCGTGACGGCGTTCCGGATAGGCCAGCGGCCCCGACATTGGCGGCCGCACGATAAATTTGGGAAGCGGGCGAAGGCATTTCAAGATTTTCGAGCGACCGAACCGGATCGCGCTCCCGGACCGTCCCGAAGCCGATGAACGGCAGATGAACCGCGGCTTCGGCGAGCGTTCAGCCAGGCGGCACTAAAACTGTTCTCGAGATCAGGAACAGGTCGCCGGAGAAAGCGACGCGACGAGGCCGAACCGGGTGTAACGTCCCTTCCTCCCGGGTCGACAGAGGCCGGAAGCATGCCCAAGGCTGCTTCCGGCCTCACTTGTTTGCTGCCTGGGTCGACCTCCCCGGCGTCCCGAATTCCTTTGCTTTTGGCGCATGGGCGTCTATGCCTAACTTGCGCCCATGCCGGCACCGACCCCAAACCAAACACCGTATGACCGATCTCTTCCACCAGACCCCGCCCTTCCATGAGACTCCAGGCAATCCGCTGCCGGAAAACGCAGTCGGCGGCTTCTTCACCACGCGCGACGGCAAGAAGATCCGCTATGGGCTGTTTGCCGCGGTCAGCCGTCCGATGAAGGGCACCGTGGTCGTCCTGACCGGCCGCAACGAGTGCATCGAGAAGTATTTCGAGACTATTCGCAACCTTGCCGACCGGGGCTTCGGCGTGGCGAGCCTTGACTGGCGCGGCCAGGGCGCTTCCGACCGGCTGATCGGCGACCGCCAGCGCGGCTACGTCAGGAGCTTCTTCGACTATACCGGCGATCTGGAGCAGTTCTTCGAGGAGATCGTGCTGCCCGATTGCCGGGGACCCTACTACATACTGGCCCATTCGGCCGGGGCGGTGATTGCGCTACTCGCTGCGCCCTCAATGGCGAACCGCGTGCGCCGCATGGTGCTGATCGCGCCGTTCTTCACCGTACCCGACCTGCCGGCTTCGATAAAAACCGTTCGCCGCATCTGTTCGCTGTTCTGTCTGCTCGGCCTTGGCCGACTCTATGCCGCATGGGGTCCGCGGCCGAAGGAAACAGTGCCCTTCGCCATAAACAAGCTGACCAGCGACCCGGCGCGCTATCGGCGCAACACGCTGATCTATGAAACCTATCCGCAGCTGGCGCTCGGCGGGCCGACGATCCGCTGGCTGAGGGCGGCGACGGAGGCGTCCTTAATCGTCAGCGACCCGAATTTCATGGCCAAGATCCAGGTTCCCTTGCTGATGATCGCCGCCGGCGCCGACCAGGTCGTCTCGACCAGGGCAGTCGAAGCCTATGCCAGACGTCTGCGTGTCGGCTCGTTGCTGATGATCGACGGCGCCCGCCATGAGATCCTCCAGGAAGCCGACCTCTATCGCGAGCAGCTGCTTGCGGCATTTGACGCCTTCATCCCCGGAACCGGGGACGTCTGAGCCACATACCTTGTCCGGCTTCAGGCCATGCGGGCAAAATCCATGATCCAGTTGGTCTCCCATGTCTTGCCGCCGTCCGGCGAAAAGGCCTGCTCCCAGCGTGCCGACCTGTCCGTGATCCGCGACCACAGGAAGCGGACCTGGATCGGCTGGCCGTCGAAGACATCTTCGCACAGGAACGTGCCGACGCCCGCCACGAAAGTGCCGCGCATCGGAACATCGATGGTCGACGGATTGCGGCCGTCGATCCACCAGATCGACCATTGCCTCGCCGCCGGGTCGAAGGTCCGCAGGGTGGCGGCGCGATAGGGCCCGCCGGGCAATTCAATCCAATTGTCGTCGACATTGCCGAGGCCGCCAAGGATCGCCCGCACGTCGCACGTGCCGCCAAACACATCCCAGTTGCTGTCGCCCTGCAGCCGCTTCTGCAACCTTCGATGGCCGACGGTCCAGCGCCCGAAGAAGAAGTCGAAATCGCTCCGCCCGTCCGCCGGAGCATCGGAATGGCTGGCTGCTGGCTGCCTCGGCATCTATTGTCCTCCCCGCTGACAGCGTTCCATAGCGCATGCCAACTGACATCATCCTGTTAGGAGGTATGGCAACGATCTCGCCTGGGCAGCAATGCCCAATCTCAGCCGCGCAGCGCCGCCATTGCTGCCGCGTGCAGCTCCGGTGTCGCCGCCGCCAGGATGTCGCCGCCCTTTTCCGCCGGCCCGCCTTCGAAGGTGGTGACAACGCCGCCCGCCTTCTCGATGATCGGGATCAGCGCCACGATGTCGTAGGGCTTCAATCCGGGATCGGCGACGATATCGACGCTGCCCGCCGCCACCATGGCGAAGGCGTAGCAGTCGGTGCCGTAGCGGGCGAGTTGGACCTGTTTCTCGAACAGGTCATAGCGCAGACGCGCGTCGCCCTTGAACAGAGCCGGCGTGGTGGTGAACAGCGTCGCCTCGGCGAGATTTGTCGTCTTGCGCGTCGTGAGTTTTCGCGGGCCGCCCGGGCCCTCATAATGCGAGCCGGAGGCATTGGCGTAGAACAGCTCGCCGGTGAAGGGCTGCGACATCATGCCGGCGACGGCATCGCCGTCGACCGTCAGCCCGACCAGCGTGCCCCATACCGGCAGGCCGGAAATAAAGGCGCGTGTGCCATCGATCGGATCGATCACCCAGACATGCCGGCTGGAGATGTTTTCGCTGCCATGTTCCTCGCCGAGAATTCCGTGATCGGGGTATTGCGCGTTGATCAGCGCCCGGATGGCGCGCTCGGCCTCACGGTCGGCCTCGGTGACCGGGTCGAAGCTGCCATGCTCCTTGTTGGCGACCGCGCCCTGATTGCGGAAGCGCGGCAAGGTCTCGGCTGCGGCGGCACGCGCAATGCGCCGCATGAACTCGATGCTGATGTCCAACTGATTCTCCCGCTCCAGCATGTCTGAGATGCCCGTTTGCCCCATGGTTTTATGCCGAAACAAGGGGGTTTTTTGCCGAAACAAGGGCGTTCAGAGACTTTCGCGCAGTGTCAACTGTTGCTCAAATGCAACGCAGTCATCACGGAAATGCAATTTCCACTTCACAGTGAATTAAAAAGCCGGAACGCGCCTTGACATTTGTGCAGCGCACAATACGTTTGTTCTCGGACAGGGGTTCCTGTCCATGCCCTCCTTGGGCGTTTCCTCCCTAGACTTCGACCGTGTCGTGCAAACGATACGGTCTTTTTTTACGCTGCCTCATGAGCGGCGAATGCCGCGATTCGGCGCTATTCGGCAGCCAACGGCAGATCGACGAAATGGTGATCCGGCATCGCCATCAGCTCGGCCGAAAACCGTGCCAGGTCGTCGGCGAGCGCATCGAACCCGGCCGACTTTTGGAACGTCCGCTCGTTCATGTAGAGCCCGCGATTGACCTCGATCTGCAGCGCATGCAGATGCCGCACCGGACGGCCATAATGCTCGGTGATGAAGCCGCCGGCGTAGGGCTTGTTGTGGGCGACGCTGTAGCCCATGCCGGTGAGCAGGCCGATCGCCGTCTCGGTCAACGCCGCCGCGGCGGAGATGCCGAAACGGTCGCCGACGATGAAGTCCGGCCGCAATCCGCTGTCGCCAACTCTTATGCTTGCCGGCATCGAGTGGCAGTCTATCAGCACGGCGTAGCCGAAGCGCGCATGCGTTCTGGTCAAGAGCCGCTTCAGCGTCTCGTGATAGGGCTTGTAGACCGCTTCGATGCGCGCGACGGCTTCTGCCAGCGGCAAGCGGCCGGAATAGATGTCAAGCCCCTCGCCGACCAGCTTGGGCACGGTGCCGAGCCCGCCGGCCACCCGCGCCGAGCGGATGTTGCAGAAGGATGGCACCGGTTCGGCGAACATGCGCGGGTCGAGTTCCCACGGCTCCCGGTTGACGTCGAGATAGGCGCGCGGGAAGTTTGCCGCCAGCATCGGCGCCCCGAGCGCGACGGCACCGCCGAATAATTCCTCGACATAGCAGTCCTCGGAGCGGCGGATGGCGTTGCGGTCCAGCTTGGCCATCGCCATGAACCGGTCCGGATAGTAGCGGCCGCTATGCGGCGAGTTGAAGAGGAAGGGAACGCGCTGTTCGGCGCCCGATCGGATTTCGAAGGGTGGAACGACCGAAAAATCCTCGGCTGCCGTTTTCAATTTGAACGAACCCGGAAATACCAATGCATCATGATAGGAAAGTGCCACCTCGCCGCCCGCATGTCCAGCCGCCGAAGCGCAAGCCAAAACAGGATTGTGCGCCCAACGTTCACTTGATGTTTACCGTCGCCTCCTCATATACAGCATGGTTAACGGGCTTGCCGAACGGCATTGTCGGTTGGGTGATTCGGACGGGACAAGATGGCACGCATTCTGCTGGCGGAAGACGACGACGACATGCGCCGGTTCCTCGTCAAGGCGCTGGAGCGCGCCGGTTATCAGGTCAGCGATTTCGACAATGGCGCCAGCGCCTATGAGCGGCTGCGCGAGGAACCCTTTTCGTTGCTTCTGACCGACATCGTCATGCCGGAGATGGATGGCATCGAGCTCGCCCGCCGCGCCACCGAGATCGATCCCGACCTCAAGGTGATGTTCATCACCGGCTTTGCCGCCGTTGCGCTGAACCCCGATTCCAAGGCGCCGAAAGACGCCAAGGTACTATCGAAGCCGTTCCATCTGCGCGACCTCGTCAACGAAGTCGAAAAGATGCTGCAGGCCGCCTGACGCGCTTTTGTCGCGTCTTTAACCGACGCGACAAGCCGGTCATTCTTTCCCTTTTCCCGCTATTGACGCGCTGAACCAAAAATGGTGTATGCGCGGCTTCGGATGGGCGTGTAGCTCAGCGGGAGAGCACTGCATTGACATTGCAGGGGTCACAGGTTCAATCCCTGTCACGCCCACCATCCAGATAATCCGTCAATTGGCCGTCAGTATTCTCATCGGCGGGCGTTTCCGGCTCATCAGTCCTGATGCCGAGCTCGCCAATACCAGCCTCAGGCAGCGCCGAGGCGGAGATCGCCGGTTTCGACGTGCTCAAGAAACCAGGCATAGGTCTGTTCCAATCCGCTGCGCAGTGAGTGGCGCGGGCGCCAGCCGGTGGCGAACAGGCGCGACACGTCCATCAGCTTGCGCGGCGTGCCGTCCGGCTTCGTCGGATCGAATGTGATTGTGGCATCGGCGCCGGCGACCGACACGATGGTGCGGGCAAGGTCGGCAATGGTGATGTCTTGCCCCGAACCGACATTGATGTGGCTGTCGCCCGCATAATTCTTCAGCAGCCAGACCAGAGCGTCGGCAGCGTCGTCGACATGCAGGAACTCGCGCATCGGCGTGCCCGAGCCCCACACCTCCAAGGTCTTGCGGCCGGCGCGCCTGGCCTCGTGCGCCTTGCGCATCAGAGCGGGCACGACATGGCTGGAATTGAGGTCGAAATTGTCGCCCGGACCGTAGAGATTGGTCGGCATCGCCGAGATGTAGTCGACGCCGTATTGGCGCCGATAGGCCTGGCACAGTTTCAGCCCGGCGATCTTGGCGATCGCATACCATTCGTTGGTGGGTTCGAGCGGGCCGGTTAGCAAGGCGTCCTCGGAGATCGGCTGCGCTGCGAATTTGGGATAGATGCAGGAGGAACCGAGAAACAGCAGCTTCTGCACCTCGTTACGAAAGGCGCTCTCGATGACATTGTTCTGCATGACGAGGTTGTCCTGCAGAAAATCGACAGGAAGCCTGTTGTTGGCCAGGATACCGCCGACCTTGGCCGCCGCCATCACCACCGCATCCGGCTTGTGGTCGGCCATCCAGCGCCGCACGCCGGCCTGGTCGAGAAGATCGAGCTCGGCGCGCGAGGCGGTCAAGACCTCGCAATCCTCGTCGGCCAATCTGCGCAGGATGGCCGAGCCGACCATGCCGCGATGTCCGGCCACGAAAACGCGCTTGCCCTGAAGGTCGAAGGTCATCAGCTTACCCCAATGCAGAACGGCAGCTATGCCAGTTGGCCGGCAGAGCGCCGGATCGGCTTCTCTGCCTGCCGGACGCATACCGCATACAGATTTGCCCAGACAAGGCAAATCGCAAAACCACCCAAACCAGGCTTATGGATCGCACGCTGCAACGTCTTGCAATCAGACGCCCGCTACCGCGCAGAGGCTTGTCATTCTGGCGATGGCGAGTTCCGGCTCGGCCAGCAACCCCGCCTGATCGGCAAGTCGAAAGACATCGGCATAGTGACGGATGCCGCGCGCCGATTGCATGCCGCCGACCATCGAAAAATGCTCCTGGTGGCCGTTCAGCCATGCCATGAAGACGATGCCGGCCTTGTAATATTCGGTCGGCGCCTCGAAGATTTTGCGCGACAGCGGCACTGTCGGGGCCATCAGCGCGTCATAGCCGGCGCGGTCGCCGGCGGCCAGCTTTGCCAGCGCCGCATTGGCGACCGGCGCGATGGCATCGAAAATGCCGAGCAGCGCGTGCGAATGTCTCTCGCCGTCCCCGGCGATCAGCTCGGGGTAATTGAAGTCGTCGCCGGTGAACATCACCACGCCGTCGGGCAGCCGGTCCCTGAGCGCGATCTCCTTGCCGGCATCGAGCAGCGATATCTTTATGCCTTCGACCTTGCCGGCATGGTGTCCGACGAGCGCGACCACCGTATCGAGCGCGGTCTCGAAATTCTTGCTCCCCCAGTAGCCTTTCAGCGCCGGGTCGAACATGTCTCCCAGCCAGTGCAGGATCACCTTGCCGGACGCCTGGGACAGGATGCGGTCATAGACGCCGATATAATCCTCGGGACCCTTGGCGACCGCCGCCAGCGCCCGGCTGGCCATCATGATCGCCTTGCCGCCAAGGCCTTCGATGAAGCCGAACTGCTCTTCATAGGCCGCGACGACATCGTCGAGCGTGCTCGCGGCCCCCGGCGCCAGATGGTCGGTGCCGGCGCCCGACGCGAGATCGGCGCCATCGACGCTTCGCGCCTCGATAATCGAGCGGCGGATCAGTTCCCTGGCGTTTGCCCAGTCGAAACCCATGCCGCGCTGTGAGGTGTCCATCGCTTCGGCGACGCGGAAGCCGAGCCGCCACAGATGATGGCGAAACGCCATCGTCTTGTCCCAGTCGACCGCGGGCCTGGACCACGGATCGTTCATGGCGAGCGGATTGGCGACAACATGGGCGGCAGCGTAGGCGATGCGCGAGAACCGCGCGCCGGCCACGGGCTGCACCGGCTGGCCGACGAGCCGGTAGCGGGTGCCGCGGCCGCCCTCCCCGGGCAAGGTGATGTCCATGGCTCCTCTCCCTTCACGGCTGCTTAAATGGAACGTTCCAATAAATCAAGATATTTTGTTGCCCTGTCTCGCACGGGCTGGATTGCTGCATTGCAGCGGGAGAAGCCCTGTGCCGTGCCGAATTCCGCCTGCAGATTATGCATTTCTCCGAATTCCCAAAAACGCGATTGACTCAAATCCACAGCAGGGATTAGAACGTTCCAATAAATTCATACAAGAAGCCGACCGGGAGGACGCATCTGGATGGCCAGCCGGGCCAAAGCAACGATACTCGACATCGCCCGCGAGGCGGGCGTGTCCAAATCGACGGTATCGCTCGTGCTGCAAGGCAGCGGGCTGATCCGGCCTGAGACCGCGCTCAAGGTGCGCAAGGCGATCGAGGATGTCGGCTATGTCTACAACCGCGGCGCCGCCAATCTGCGCAAGGCCCATTCCAACGTCATCGGCATGGTCATCAACGATCTCACCAATCCGTTTTTCGCCGAATTGGCGGTCGGCATGGAGCGCGTCTTCCAGTCGGCCGGCATTGTGCCTTTCATCGCCAATACGGCTGAAAACCCGGTGCGCCAGGAAGAGGTGCTGAAATCGCTGATGGAGCAGGGTGTCGCCGGGCTCGTCGTGTCGCCGGCGCGCGGCACCACACCTGGCGCGTTCCGCCGCCTTGAGACCGCAGGCGTTCCGGTCGTCTTCGTCATGCGCCGCCTCCCCGAAAGCCGCATCCCGGTGATCACGCCCGACAATCATCGCGGCGCCTATCTTGCCACAGCCCATCTGATCGGCAAGGGCCACCGCCGGCTGGCCTTCTTCGGCGGCTCGTCCGACCTTGTCGTCTACCACGAGCGGCTGGGCGGCTTTCGCGCGGCCTGTGAAGCGCTCGGCATCACACCGGCCGACAGGCTCGTCTTCGAGGGCGAAACCAGCCGCAAGGGCGGCATAGCCTGCCTGGAAACCGCACTCGCCATGGCCGCGCCGCCGACCGCGGCGCTTTGCTTCAACGATGCCGTCGCCTTCGGCGTCTTGCTGGCGCTGCGCAAGCGTGGCCTGGAACCCGGTGTGGATTTTGCCGTCGTCGGCTTCGACGACGTCGCCGAGGCCGAGCACTATATGCCGGCGCTGACCAGCGTCTCGGTGAACACCGCCGGGCTCGGCGAGCGCGCCGCCCATGTCGTGCTGAAGATGATCCAGTCGCGCACCACGCGCGCCGAGGATCATATCGGCGCCGTCAACCTCGTGGTCAGGGAAAGCTGCGGCCCCGATCGCGATGGAACTCGGCGTGCGGGAGTGGGGGACGCGGCATGACCGTCCGATGGGGATTGATCGGCGCCAGCACGATCGCAAGGCAATTCATGATTGGCGCCATCCGCGCGCAGCCGGACGGCGAGATCGCCGCGGTGATGAGCTCCAGCCCGGAGCGCGCCGCCACCTACGCCAGCGAAAACCGCATTCCGGCGGCGGTCTCGGCGCTCGACACCCTGCTCAAATCCGACATCGACGCCGTCTACATCTCGACCACCAACGAATTGCATCTCGAACAGGCACTCGCCGCCATCGAGGCGGGAAAGCATGTGCTTTGCGAAAAACCACTGGCGCTGACCAGCGCCGACGCCCGCAAGATGGTCGCCGCCGCCAGGGCTGCCGGCGTCGTGCTCGGCACCAATCACCATCTGCGCAATGCCGGCTCGCATCGGGCGATGCGCGCAGCGATCGCCGCCGGCCGCATCGGCAGGCCGATCGCCGCACGCGTCTTCCACTCTGTCTATCTGCCGGAAAACCTGCAGGGCTGGCGCATCACCAGGCCGGACGCCGGCGGCGGCGTGGTGCTCGACATCACCGTCCACGATGCCGACACGCTGCGCTTCGTGCTCGGCGACGATCCGGTGGAGATTTCGGCCTTCACGCAATCGGCCGGCATGGCCGCCGGCGGGCTGGAAGACGGTGCCATGTGCCTCTGGCGCTTCGGACGGGGCGTCATCGCCCAGTCGCATGAGGGCTTCACCACCAAATTCGCCGGCACCGGCTTCGAGGTGCATGGCAGCGAAGGCTCGCTGATCGCCAGGGACGTAATGACGCAGAAGCCGGTCGGCTCGATGTTGCTGCGAACGGCAACGGGCGAGGAGGAATTGAGCTTCGACCGCGAAGACCTCTATGCCCGTTCGCTGCGCCAATTCCATGCGGCGATCCGCGGCGAGGGCCAGCCTTCCGCCACCGGCGAGGACGGCGTCTGGTCGCTGACCGCGGCCGAAGCGGCATTGCAGTCGGCCAGGTCCGGCAAGGCCGTTGCCATCGACCCGAAGCTCGGGAGTGCTGGGTGAGCAAGCTCGTCTCCGCGGCTGAGGCTGCCGGTCTGATCAGGGATGGGATGGTCGTTTCCGTGTCGTCGTCGAGCGGCCTCGGCTGCCCGGATGCGGTGCTTGCTGCTATCGGCGAGCGCTTCGACGCAGATGGGCATCCCAAGGATATCACGACGCTGCATCCGATCGCCGCCGGTGACATGTACGGCATCAAGGGCATCGATCACTTAGCCAAGCCCGGCCTGCTGAAGCGCACTTTGTGCGGCTCCTATCCGTCCGGGCCGTCCTCGTCCGAGCCGCCGCAGATCTGGAAGATGATCGGCGACAATACGGTCGCCGCCTACAACGTGCCGTCCGGTATCCTGTTCGACATGCATCGTGAGGCCGCCGCCAAGCGCCCCGGCGTGCTGACCAAGGTCGGGCTCGACACCTTTGCCGACCCGCGCCACCAGGGCTGCGCCATGAATGCTGCCGCCAGCGAGCCGATCGTTTCGGTGCAGCAGTTCGATGGCGAGGAGTGGCTCTATTTCCGCTCGATCGTACCTCAGGTCGCGATCATTCGCGCCACCACCGCCGACGAGCGCGGCAACCTCACCTATGAGCATGAAGGCGCCTATCTCGGCGGCCTCGAACAGGCGCTGGCCGCCCGCAACAATGGCGGTATCGTCATCGCGCAGGTCAAGCGCGTCGTCGAGAACGGCACGCTGAAGCCGCACGATGTGCGCGTGCCCGGCGTGCTGGTCGACCATATCGTCGTGGCACCCGACCAGTTGCAGACGACGCTGACGCCCTACGATCCGGCCATCTCCGGCGAGATCTTCCGGCCGCTGTCGAGCTTTCGCAACGCCGAAATGAATGTCCAGAAGGTCATTGCCCGGCGCGTCGCCATGGAGCTTGCCGACGGCATGGCGGTCAATATCGGCTTCGGCATCTCGGCCAATGTGCCGCGCATCCTGCTCGAGGAAGGCCAGCACGGCAAGGTCACCTGGGTCATCGAACAGGGCGCGGTCGGCGGCGTGCCGCTGCTCGACTTCAAGTTCGGCTGCTCGTCGAACGCCGACGCCTTCATGCCCTCGCCACACCAGTTCATCTATTTCCAGGCTGGCGGCTTCGACGCCTCGCTGCTGTCCTTCCTGCAGATCGACCGCCACGGCTCGGTCAACGTCTCCAGGCTTTCGGCGCGGCCGCATGTCACCGCCGGCGCCGGCGGCTTCGTCGACATCACCGCGCGGGCGAAGAAGATCGTCTTTTCTGGTTTCTTCAATGCCGGCGCCAAGCTGTCGCTGGACGATGGCGGCATCCGCATCGACCAGGAAGGCAAGGTCAAGAAAGTCGTCGGCGAGGTCGAGCACATCTCATTCTCCGGGAAGCGTGCCGTCGCCCAGGGACAGGACATCACCTATGTTACCGAGCGCTGCGTGATGAAGCTGACGCCGGCAGGGCTGATGGTGACCGAGCTGGCGCCAGGTGTAGACTTGGAGCGCGATGTGCTGGCGCAGGCCGAGATCCCACTCGCCGTCGCCAACGATCTGAAGACGACGCCGGAGGCGCTCTACCGGGACCGGCCGATCGGCCTGTCGCTCAATGGCGGCGCCTCGCTTGGAGGCGCGCATGGCTGAGCGTCTCGTCACCTTTGAAACTGACGGCGCCATCGGCATTGTCACGCTGCGCCGGCCGGAGAAATTCAACGCGCTCGACATCCCGATGCTGCGGGCGCTCGAAGAAGCACTCGACGAGGCCGAGACGGCGGAAGGCGTCCGCGTCGTGCTGATCTGCGGCGAGGGCAAGGGCTTTTGCGCCGGTGGCGACGTCGAGGCTTGGGCAGCCATGAGCGCTGTCGATTTCCAGGTGCAATGGGTGCGCTACGGTCACCGCGTCTTCGATCGGCTGGCGCGGCTGCGGCAGCCGACGATCGCCGTGCTTGCCGGCCATGCGCTGGGCGGTGGGCTGGAACTGGCGGCTGCATGCGACTTCCGCGTAGCGGAAACACAGGTGAAGCTGGGTTTCCCCGAGACCTCGATCGGCGTCGTTCCCGGCTGGTCCGGCACACAGCGCGCCGTGCGCCGCTTCGGCGCACAGGCGGTGCGGCGGATGGCGCTCGGCGGCGAGGTGTTTCTGGCAATCGAGGCGATGACTCTGGGGATCGTCGACCGGGTGGTTGAGACCGGTAAGGCGTTCGCCGAAGCCAGGGCCTGGGCCGGCAAGATCGCCGAGCGCGGGCCGCTGGCGACCGAGGCCGCCAAGCTGATGATTGCCATTGCCGAAGGCGAAGAGAGTGCTGCCGCGACCGAAGCGCTGGCCAGCGGCTCCATCGCGCTGACAAGCGATCTCAGGGCCGGCGTCGAGGCTTTCAAAGCCAAGCAGAAGCCGGCGTTCTCGAGATCATAAAATGCGAGCAGAACCTGGAAATCACATGAACGCGCCCCTCAACATTGCTATGCCCGCCGAGGCAGCCGCAGCGCCGAAAAGCTACCGGTTGCTGATCGACGGCAAGTTCGTCGATGCCCAGGACGGCCGCACGCTGGAGCGCAGCAGCCCCGGCCACAGCTTCACCGTTTCGCGCTATGCGCAAGCCGGCGCGGCGGATGTCGAGGCGGCGGTACAGGCCGCGCACAAGGCCTTCGAGACCGGCCCGTGGCCGCGCGTGAAGGCCGGCGAGCGCGCCGCGATCCTGCTCAAAACGGCAGACCTGATCGAGGCGCGGCTCGAGGACATTGCCCGGCTCGATGCACTGGAATCCGGCAAGCCGATCGCCCAGGCGCGCGGCGAGATCGGCGGCGCCGTCGACATCTGGCGCTATGCCGCGGCACTCGCCCGCACGCTTCAGGGCGAAAGCTACGCCAATCTCGGCGATGCGATGCTCGGTGTCGTGCTGCGCGAACCGATCGGCGTCGTCTCGATCATCACGCCGTGGAATTTTCCCTTCCTGATCGTCAGCCAGAAACTGCCCTTCGCGCTCGCTGCCGGCTGCACGGCGGTGGTCAAGCCGAGCGAAATGACGTCGGCCTCGACGTTCGTTCTCGGCGAGATCCTGATGCAGGCCGGTCTGCCGGACGGCGTCGTCAACATCCTTGCCGGGCTGGGCACCGATGTCGGCGCACCGATGGTCAGCCACCCGCTGGTCGAGATGGTGTCGTTCACCGGCTCCACCCGCGTCGGCAAGATGACCATGGCGTCTGCCGCCAACTCGCTGAAGAAAGTCTCGATGGAGCTCGGCGGCAAGAACGGCCAGATCGTCTTTCCCGATGCCGACCTCGAAGCCGCCGCCGACGCGGCGGTATTCGGCGGCTTCTTCAACGCCGGCGAATGCTGCAATGCCGGCAGCCGGCTGATCGTCCATGAGGCGATCGCCCACGAGTTCCTCGGCGCAGTAAAGGCGCTGACTGCCAAGGTGACCGTCGGCGACCCGCTCGACGATCGCACCAAGGTCGGCGCGATGATCTCCGCCGACCATGTGGCCAAGGTCACCGGCTACGTGACGGCAGCGGAAAACGAGGGCAGCCGGATCTATAGCGGCGGCAAGCAGCTTGCTTCGAGCGCCGGCCAGTATCTTGATCCGACCATCGTTCGCGACGTCACCGAAGACATGGCCATTGCGCGCGAGGAAGTGTTCGGTCCGGTGCTCTCGGTGCTGACTTTTGAATCGATTGAAAGGGCGTTGCACATCGCCAACAACACGCCCTATGGTCTGTCGGCGGGCGTGTGGAGCGCCAGCATCGATACCTGCATGTCGGTGGCGCGGAATGTGCGTTCGGGAACCGTTTGGGTGAACACGTTCATGGAGGGTTATCCCGAGCTGCCTTTCGGCGGCTACAAGCAGTCCGGTCTCGGACGCGAACTCGGCAAGCGCGCCGTCGAGGATTATACCGAGGAAAAGACAATCCAGTTTCATCGCGGCCAGCGCACCGGATGGTGGGTCGGCTGAGTTGGGAAGAACCCGGTGGGCATCCGCCGGTCGTGTAAGTTCAACAAGGGAGGAAGTACATGTTGCGCAAACTGCTTATCGGGACGGCTCTCGCATCGGGCGTTGCGTTCGCGGCCCATGCCGAGGACGTCAAGGAAGTCCAGATGCTGCATTGGTGGACGTCGGGCGGCGAAGCTGCCGCTCTGAACGTGCTCAAGCAGGATCTGGCCAAGGAAGGCTTTGCCTGGAAGGACGTGCCGGTGGCCGGCGGTGGCGGTGACCCCGCAATGGTTGCGCTGAAGGCAATGGTGGCTGCAGGCAATCCGCCGACCGCCTCGCAGATGCTCGGCTACACCGCGCTCGACTATGCGGCGGCCGGCAAGATGGGCGATATCACCGCTATCGCCGTCAAGGAGGGCTGGGACAAGGCTGTTCCCGCGGCGCTGCAGAAGTTTACCGTCTATGACGGCAAATGGGTCGCGGTGCCTGTCAACGTCCATTCGGTCAACTGGTTGTGGATCAACAAGGCTGTGATGGACAAGATCGGCGGCACCGAGCCGAAGACCTTCGACGACCTTATTGCGCTGCTCGACAAGGCCAAGGCGGCCGGCGTCATTCCGCTCGCCCTCGGTGGCCAGAACTGGCAGGAAGCCACCATGTTCGACTCGGTCGTGCTGTCGACCGGCGGACCTGAGTTCTACAAGAAGGCCTTCAACGACCTCGACGACGCATCGCTCAAGTCCGACACGATGAAGAAGTCGTTCGACAACCTCGCCAAGCTGGTCACCTATGTCGACCCGAACTTCTCGGGCCGCGACTGGAACCTCGCCACCGCCATGGTCATCAAGGGGGATGCCCTGGTTCAAGTCATGGGCGACTGGGCCAAAGGCGAGTTCCACGCCGCCAACAAGATCCCGGGTACCGATTTCCTGTGCTACCGCTTCCCGGGCACCGACGGCAGCGTCGTCTACAATTCCGACGTGTTCGGCATGTTCGACGTATCTGACGACCGCAAGGCCGCCCAAGCCGCACTTGCCACCGCCACTTTGTCGAAGAGCTTCCAGTCGGCCTTCAACGTCGTCAAGGGCTCGGTTCCGGCCCGCACCGACGTACCGGACACCGACTTCGACGCCTGCGGCAAGAAGGGCATCGCCGACCTTAAGGCCGCCAACGAGAAGGGCACGTTGTTCGGTTCGCTGGCCCAGGGCTATGGCGCCCCGCCCGCGATCGCCAATGCCTACAAGGATGTCGTGACCAAGTTCGTCCACGGCCAGATCAAGACCTCGGACGAGGCCGTGACCGAACTGGTCAAGGCGATCGACGACGCCAGGTAAGGCCACGCACGAAAAAGACCTTCCCCGCTCCGGCGGGGAAGGTTCCAATCCGCAGATATGGTCGACCACGCGGTCGATCAAAACCCCGTCTGCACCGGGCCGTCTTCCCGCTTGGCGGTGAAAGCACGGACGACCCAGAACGGGAGGAGCTCATGAGTACGGTTGCGACAAGCCAGATCAAGCTGACGCCGGAGCACAATGCTCGTCCGCGCGCCTCGGTGCGTTCGCGCCTGCAGGATGCGCTGCCGAAGATCGTGCTGGCGCCGAGTTTCGCCATCACCATCGTCTTCGTCTACGGCTTCATCCTGTGGACGATCTATCTGTCCTTCACCAATTCCAAGACCTTCCCGTCCTATGCCATCACCGGCCCGCGCGCCTACCAGCGGCTGTGGCGTTGGACCTTCGACATCGACCCGCCATCGAGCTGGTACACGTCGATCACCAATATGGGCATTTTCGGCTTTCTCTACATCTTCATCTGCCTGGCGCTCGGCCTGTTCCTGGCCATCCTGCTCGACCAGAAGATCCGCGGCGAAGGCATGTTGCGGCCGATCTATCTCTACCCGATGGCACTGTCCTTCATCGTCACCGGCGTTGCCTGGAAATGGTTCCTCGACCCCGGCCTTGGCCTCGAGCAGACGCTGCACCAATGGGGCTGGACGAGCTTCCATTTCGACTGGATCAAGAACAAGGATTTCGTCATCTACACGGTGGTCATCGCCGGCGTCTGGCAGGCGTCGGGCTTCATCATGGCGATGTTCCTGGCCGGTCTGCGCGGCATCGACGGCGAGATCATGAAAGCGGCGCAGATCGACGGCGCCACTACCTTCCAGCTCTACCGCCGCATCGTCATCCCGCTGCTGCGGCCCATTTTCCTTTCGGCCTTGATCGTGCTCGCGCATCTCGCCATCAAGTCCTACGATCTGGTCGTCGCGCTGACCAGCGGCGGGCCTGGCGGCTCGGCCTGGCTGCCGTCGAACTTCATGTATGAATACACCTTCAAACGCAACGAAATGGCCGTCGGCTCGGCCAGCGCCGTGATCATGCTGATGACCATAACCGCGATCATCGTTCCCTACCTCTACTCCGAGCTCAGGGAGAAGCCGCGATGAGCGCCTTGGCAACGCCTGCCCGCCAGGGCACTGGCGGTATCAGCGCCAGGACTATTAATCGCATCGTCATCTACGGGCTGCTGGCGCTGTTTGCGCTGTTCTACCTGATGCCGCTGTTCGTCATGCTGGTGACCTCGTTCAAGACCATGGACGAGATACAGAACGGCAACATGCTGGCGCTGCCGCAGGCGCCGACCTTCGCACCCTGGATAAGGGCGTGGAGCGAAGTTTGCTCGGGTCTCACCTGCGTCGGCATGAAGGGCTATTTCTGGAACTCGATCAAGATGGTGGTTCCGGCCGTCATCATCTCGACCCTGCTCGGCGCGCTCAACGGCTATGTGCTGACGAAGTGGCGCTTTCGCGGGGCGACGCTGGTGTTTGGGCTGATGCTGTTTGCCTGCTTCATCCCGTTCCAGTCGGTCCTCTTGCCGATGGCAACGATCCTCGGCAGCTTCGGCCGGTTCGGCGTCAAGCTGCAGAATGCGACCGGCCTTACCTTCGGCTTCGGCAATCCGACCGTGAACCTGGTGTTCGTCCACGTCGTCTACGGCATCGGCTTCACCACCCTGTTCTTCCGCAATTATTACGAAGCGTTTCCGAACGAGCTGGTGAAGGCGGCGCAGATCGACGGCGCCAGCTTCTTCCAGATCTTCCGGCGCATCATGCTGCCCAACTCGCTGCCGATCATCGTGGTGACGGTGATCTATCAGTTCACCAACATCTGGAACGACTTCCTCTTCGCCTCCGCCTATGCCGGCTCCGGCGACGTGATGCCGATGACGGTGGCGCTGAACAACGTCGTCAACACCTCGACCGGCGTCGTCGAATACAACGTCAACATGGCGGCGGCGATGATCGCCGCGCTGCCGACGCTCCTCGTCTATGTGCTCGCCGGCCGCTATTTCGTGCGCGGCCTGATGGCTGGCGCCGTTAAAGGATAATCGGATGGCTTTTCTGGAAATTGATGGGCTGAAGAAGCGCTTCGGATCGGTCGAGATCCTGAAAGGCATCGACCTCGACCTCGAAAAGGGCGGCTTCCTCGTGCTGGTCGGGCCTTCCGGCTGCGGCAAGTCCACGTTGCTCAACACCATTGCCGGCCTGGAAACCATCACCGAAGGCGAAATTCGCGTCGACGGACGCACGATCAACGATCTCCACCCCTCCAAGCGCGATATCGCCATGGTCTTCCAGAGCTACGCTCTCTATCCGAACATGACGGTCGCCGGGAATATCGCCTTCGGCATGGAGATGCGCGGCGTGCCGGCCGGCGAGCGCCAGAAGGCGATCGACAAGGTGGCGAAGGTCCTGCAGATCGGCCATTTGCTGAAGCGCAAGCCAAGCCAGCTTTCCGGCGGCCAGCGCCAGCGCGTCGCCATGGGCCGGGCGCTGGTGCGCGATCCCAAGCTGTTCCTGTTCGACGAGCCGCTGTCCAATCTCGACGCCAAGCTGCGCGTCGACATGCGCATCGAGATCAAGCGCCTGCACGCCACCACCGGCACCACCATCGTCTACGTCACCCACGACCAGATCGAGGCGATGACGCTGGCCACCAAGATCGCGGTGATGCGCGACGGTGAGGTACAGCAGTTCGGCACGCCGGCCGAAATCTATAACAATCCGACCAACCTGTTTGTTGCCGACTTCATGGGCTCGCCGGCGATGAACCTGATCCCGGCGACGATCGGCAGCAACGGCAGCGGCTTCTCCGTCGTCCTGGAGCGTGAGGCTCGCCAGCCGATCTCGCTGCCGCTGGCCAATGCGCCGGCCGGCCTGTCGGCATTCCAGGGAAAACCGATCATCTTCGGCGTCCGCCCCGAAGCACTGACCGATCCCGAGGGCGCCGAACGCAACGCCTCGAACATCGCCAGCGCCGACTGTCACATCGAGGTCATCGAGCCGGCCGGCTCGGATACTTTCGCGGTCACCAATCTCGGCGGCAAGGCGGTGGTGGCGCGGCTGCGCGCCGACGCCAATATCCAGCCGGGCACGGTCACCCCGCTCGCCTTCAACCTGACCAAGGCGGTGTTCTTCGATCCGGCGACCGAGAAACGCATCGTCTGACGACCATGACAAATCCAGACATCGTCATCATCGGCTCCGGCATAGGCGGCGCCACGATCGCCTCCGGCCTTGCCGGCAGCGGCGCCTCGATCCTGATGCTGGAGCGCGGCGAACCGCTGCCGGCGACGCCGCACACGCGCGACACCCGAGCCATCTTCGTCGATGGTCATTATCGGCCGAAGGAGATGTGGCTCGAGGCCGGCGGAGCGCCTTTCAACCCGGGCAATTACTACTATGTCGGCGGCAATTCGAAATTCTACGGCGCTGTGCTGATCCGCTACCGCAGGGAAGACTTTTCGGAGATGGAGCACTATGGCGGCATCTCGCCGGCCTGGCCGTTCTCCTATGAGGAATTCGAACCCTGGTATTCCAAGGCCGAGCAGCTTTTCCGCGTGCGCGGTGCACTCGGCGAAGACCCGACCGAGCCGTTCCACTCGACGCCCTACCCTTTCGGGCCGGTACCCGACGAGCCGCCGATCGCGCGTGCGCGCGCCGAGTTGAAGAGCCTGGGCCTGCATCCGGCATCGCTGCCGCTCGGCGTCGACATCGAAGCCTGGCTGAAAGACGGCAGCACGCCGTGGGACGCGTTTCCTAACACCGGGACCGGGAAGATCGACGCGCAATCCGGGCCGTTGGCGGCTGCCCTTGCCGACAAGGACATCAGGCTCGAGACCGGCGCCCATGTCGAATATCTCGAGGCATCGCCGGACGCCAGGACGATCGAGACCGTCCATTACCGCCAGAACGGTGCGCTGAAGAAAGTCGCGCCGAAGCTGGTCATCCTGTCGGCCGGCGCGGTCAATTCCGCCGCCATCCTGCTGCGTTCGCCTTCCCCTTCTTCCAAGGGCAAAGGAGGTGGCAAAGGCTTGGCCAACCGTTCCGACCAGGTCGGCCGCAACTTCATGAACCACAATTCGAGCGCCATGCTGGCGATCGATCCGCGCCGCAGGAACAAATCCGTCTACCAGAAGACGCTGATGCTGAACGACTATTATCTATCCGACGGCAAGGGCGGCAAACCGCTCGGCAACGTCCAGCTTCTAGGCAAGATCGACGGCAACATCCTCAAGGCCAATGTCAGGCGCGCGCCCAAATTCGCGCTGGATTTCATGGCCGGCCACGCCGTCGACTGGTATTTGATGTGCGAGGACCTGCCCGATGCCGAAAGCCGCATCATGGTCGATGGCACGGACATCGTCATGCAGTGGCGGCGCTCCAACATGCAGTCGCTCGACGGGCTGACCAAGGTGATGCGCGAGAATTTCCGCGCCTGCGGCTATCCGATCGTGCTGTCGCGGCCGTTCGACAAGCGCACGCCCTCGCATCAGTGCGGCACGGTAAAGATGGGTAACGATCCGGCGACCTCGCCACTCGATCCGTTCTGCCGCTCTTTCGACCACACCAACCTTTTCGTCGTCGATGGCGGCTTCCTGACGAACTCGGCCGCGGTCAATCCGGCGCTGTCGATCGCCGCACAGGCGCTGCGCGTCGCCGACCACATCCGCAAGACGGAGTTCGCAACATGAACCGCCCGGCAGCGATCGTCACCGGCGGTGCGCGCGGCATCGGCCTTGCCTGCGCCGAGGCGCTGGCCAGCGCCGGCTTCGATATTCTGGTGGCCGACCTTGCCGACGAAGCCGCCGACGGGCTCGCCGCCGACATCACCGCGCGCGGCGCGAAATTCGCCTATGTCAGCAGCGACATCGCCAAACTCGACGACCACGCCGCGCTGGTCGATGCTGCAACAGGCGCCTTCGGTCGCATTGACTGCCTGGTCAACAATGCCGGCATCGGCGCCGTCGAACGCGGCGACCTGCTGGAGCTCAAGCCGGAAAATTTCGACCGGGTGCTCGGCATCAACCTGCGCGGCACCGTGTTCCTCAGCCAGGCCGTTGCCAAAGCGATGCTCGGCCAGCCGAGCGTTGGTGCGAGATCGATCATCACCATCACCTCGGTCAGCGCCGCGATGGCTTCGCCAGAACGTTCCGATTACTGCATTTCCAAGGCCGGGCTTTCGATGTGGGTGAAGAACCTGGCGCTGCGCCTTGCCATCGAAAACATCGCCGTGTTCGAAGTGCGGCCGGGCATCATCCGCACCGACATGACCGCGGGTGTCACCGCCAAATATGACGGGCTGATCGACGGCGGCCTGGTGCCGGCAATGCGCTGGGGCGAAAGCGAAGATATCGGTGCCGCCGTGGCGGCGCTCGCCAGCGGCAAGCTCGGCTTTTCGACCGGCTCGATCATCAATGTCGACGGCGCGCTGTCGGTGCCGAGGCTATGAACAGGTGACGCCATGACCGACTACATCATTGTCGGCGCCGGTCCGGCCGGCTGCGTGCTTGCCAACCGGCTGAGCGAAGATCCGTCAAATTCGGTGCTGCTGCTCGAAGCCGGCGGCAAGGACTGGCATCCGCTGATCCACATGCCGGCCGGTTTTGCCAAGATGACTAAGGGGATCGCCTCCTGGGGCTGGTCGACCGTGCCGCAAAAGCACATGCAGGACCGCGTCTTCCGGTACACGCAGGCCAAGGTGATCGGCGGCGGCTCATCGATCAACGCCCAGATCTACACGCGCGGCAACGCCCGCGACTACGACGCCTGGGAAAAGGAAGACGGCCTTGCCGGCTGGGGCTATCGCGACGTGCTGCCCTACTTCAAGCGCGCTGAGAACAACCAACGTTACGCCAACGATTTTCACGGCGACCAGGGCCTGCTTGGCGTGTCAAACCCGATCGCGCCGCTGCCGATCTGCGAGGCCTATTTCCGCGCCGGGCAGGAGCTGGGCATTCCCTTCAATCCCGACTTCAACGGCGCCAGCCAGGAGGGTGTCGGCTATTACCAATTGACGCAGAAGGACGCAAAACGCTCTTCGGCCTCGGTCGCCTATCTCAGGCCGATCCGCGAACGCAAGAACCTGACGGTCAAGACAGGCGTGCTGGTGACGCGCATCGTCATCGACAAAGGCCGCGCCGTCGGCGTCGAGATCGTCGACAGGCCGGGCGGCCAGCCGGCGATCCTGCGCGCCGAACGCGAGGTGATCGTCTCGTCCGGCGCCATCGGCTCGCCGAAGCTTTTGCTGCAGTCGGGCATCGGCCCGGCCGACCATCTGAAGTCGATCGGCGTGACACCGGTGCACGATTTGCCCGGTGTCGGCTCCAACCTGCAGGATCACCTCGACCTGTTCGTCATCGCCGAATGCACCGGAGACCACACCTACGACAACTATGCCAAGCTGCACTGGACGGCGTGGGCCGGCCTGCAATATCTGCTCCTGAAGAAAGGCCCGGTGGCTTCCAGCCTGTTTGAGACCGGCGGCTTCTGGTACGCCGATCCGACTGCCGCCTCTCCCGATATCCAGTTGCATCTCGGCCTCGGCTCCGGCATTGAGGCCGGCGTCGAGAAGCTGAACAATCCGGGCGTGACACTGAACTCGGCCTTCCTGCGCCCGCGCTCGCGCGGCACGGTGCGGCTGAACAGCGCCGATCCGTCCGACCGCCCGCTGATCGACCCGAACTACTGGTCCGATCCCTACGACCGCGACATGTCGATCAAAGGCCTCAGGCTGGCGCGCGAGATCATGCGGCAGAAGGCGCTTCAGCCTTATGTGCTGCGAGAGGTGCTGCCGGGACCTGCCTTGCAGAGCGATGACGAGCTGGTCGACTATGCCTGCCGCAGTTCCAAGACCGACCACCATCCGGTCGGCACCTGCCGCATGGGCCATGACGCGATGGCCGTAGTGACGCCTGACCTAAGGCTGCGCGGCATCGAGGGTTTACGCGTCTGCGACGCTTCGGTGATGCCGCGCATCCCCTCCTCCAACACCAACGCGCCGACCATCATGGTTGGCGAAAAGGGCGCCGATCTGATCCTTGGTCGCGAGCCGCTGCCGCCGGCCCTCTTTTCTGGAAACCGTGCGGCGTAATCGAAGGGACAAAAAATGATCAGGCACTGTGTTTTCGTCAGATTCCGCAACGACGTTGCCGACGCCGAGCGCGCGGCGGTCCATGCCGATCTCGAAGCGCTGCGGCGCGTGATCGAGGGCATGGAAAAGGTCGAGTTCAGCCCCAATGCCAGTCCCGAACCCTTCGCCCGCGGCTTCACGCACGGCTTCACCATCGACTTTCGCGATGCCGCGGCACGCGACGCCTATCTCGTGCATGAGGCGCATGAGCGAGCCGGCGCAAGACTGGTCGCGGGGCTTCAAGGCGGCACGGACGGGCTGATGGTGTTCGACCTGGAGATTGCGTAACTACCCGAGCCTGAGCGCGACCACGCCGGCGACGATGCTGAGCACCGCCGCGCCTCGCCATCCCGTCATCTTCTCGCCCAGCGCGAACACCGAAATCATCATGGCGAACAGGATCGATGTTTCGCGCAGCGACGCCACCGAGGCGATCGGCGCCTTGGTCATCGCCCACATCACGATCCAGTAGGCGGCGCCACTGAGCACGCCGGTATAGGCTCCCGCTCTCCAGTCGCGCGCCAGCACCGGCAGCGCCTCCGGCCCGCGGAAGACGACGCACAGCACCAGCGCCCACAGCGCATCGCAGACGAACAACCACGCCGCATAGCTCGACGCGGTGGCGGCGAGCCGCGCGCCACTGCCGTCCGACAGCGTGTAGCTGGCGATGAAGATCGATGTGCCCAGCGCGAAGCCGACGGCGCGCAGGTTCAATCTCTCCAGATGTGCGCCGCCGCGAAACGACAGCACCAGCGTGCCCGCCGACAACAAAACGATGCCGACGATGGCGAGCGGCGCCGGCATTTCGGCAACCACCACAATGCCTCCCAAAGCGGCCAGCAACGGCGCGGTGCCGCGCGCCAGCGGATAGGTCTGGGCGAAATCGCCGGCCTTGTAGGCGCCGATCAGGAACGTCCTGTAGCCCATGTGGAAGATCACCGAGGCGAGGATAAAGGGCCACACCTCCGCCTTCGGCACCTCGACAAAAGGCAATGCCACAAGTGCCACGGCGCCCATGCCGAGCGTCATCAGCGTGATCGACAGGAACCGGTCGAGATGGACCTTGACCAGCGCGTTCCAGATCGCATGCATGGAAGCGGCGGCAAGCACCGCGAAAAAGACAAATAGGCTCATCGCCGGTTCATCCGCTGCCGGTCCCGGTGGCGATCGGCGTTTCCAGGTCGATGTCGACCCTGAGCGGAAAATGGTCGGAGGCGATTTCGCCAATATCGGCACTGACCGAGCGCACGCGCCCGGCAAAAATGCCGCCGACGAAGCAGTGGTCGAGCCGGCGCTTTGCCAGCCTGCCGTCGATGGTCTTCACATGGGTGTGGAAATCCGTTGTCGGTTCGATGGCGACGGCGGCGGCATCGACGAAACCGTCGAGATAGGCGGCACCACGATGATAGGGCGTGCTGCCGACGATGCGCCGGTATTCGGCGCTGTCCGGCTCCATGTTGAAGTCGCCCATCCAGATCGCCGCCAGCGGGTTTTTCGGCTCCGGCTCGCCATTGCTCCACTTGCGCGCCGGCTCATCGTCGGTGCCGCTCCACGGGCCGCCTTCGGACGGCGCGCGGCGATGCTCGGCGAGCAGGTAGTCGATCTGCTCAAGCCGCTCCTCGGCGGCGATATGCGCCAGATGCAGCGAGAAGAACCGCACCGGGCCGGCAGGGGTGCTGATCATGCATTCGAGTGCGGCATTGCGGGTGTTGAGCGGACGCAGCGTGCGCCTGAGCGGCAGCGTGTGCAGCCGCGACCAGACGACCGGCAGCTTCGACAGCACCATGGTGCCGAATTGCCGCCGCCGGTTGACGATGCGGCCTTCATGCCGTTGGCTGGCTTCCATGTCGAAGGCCGGCCCATAGACCCAATAATAATCGGGCAGCAATTGCGAAAGAAGTTCCGGCTGGTCGTCCTCGTTGCTGCGCAGCCAGTGGCGCTCGACTTCCTGCAAGGCGATGATGTCGGCGCCGGCGACGACATTGGCACAGCGCGCTAGGTCGTAGCGGCCATCGCTGCCGAAGCCGTATTGGATGTTGTAGCTGACCAGCTTCATTGCTTATCCGGCTCAATTTCCTAGTGGCAGTAGCGGTTCACTGACAGCCTTGCAATGTGCAGCGAGACGCAGCGGGCTTGGGCCAGCGGTTAGGTCGTCAGCGGCTGGAAACGGCCCGGCGGGGAAGCGGCCAGTTCCGACCAGTCGATCTCTTCCTCGAGGCGGTGATAGGCTTCGTCGCCGATCGTTCCATCGAGGCGCAGCTGCTCCAGCGCATCGCGCTGGCTCTTGATGGCATAAAGGCGCAGCCTGTCATACTCGGTCGCCGCCTGGGCATCCTCCGGATTTTCGGCGATCGCGCGCTGGGCGGCATATTGTTCGCGCACCGCCCCAGCGGCACTCGACGTCTTGCCGCTGAGCACGTCCAGCGCGGCTTGCATGACGGCGACACGCGCCTGCGCCACCTCCCGGTCGACGGTCTGGTCGGGGTCGAGATTGAGCAAGCGCAGCAACGGCTTCAGGCTGACGCCTTGCAGCACCAACGTGCCGAGCACGACCGTAAAAGCAGCGAGCACGATCGGGTCACGGCCCGGAAAGTCGGCAGGTAGCGCGAATGCTGCCGCGAGCGTCACCAGGCCGCGCATGCCGCACCAGCCGATGAGCACACCGCCGCGAAATGTCGGGGCGTCTTTGCGCCTCTCCTCATCGCCGGAGCGTGCCAGCCGTCTCAGCGCCGCGCCGCAGCCCAACACCCAGACAAGCCGCGAGACGATGACGACGGCCAGCACAGCCAGGGCAAAGACGAACGCCTCATTCTGCCCTTGCTGGGCAAGCCTGCCGACGATCGATCGCGCCTGCAGACCCATCAGGACGAAGGCCAGGACATTGAGCACGAACACCGCCGTCTCCCACACCGAGTAGGAGCTGATGCGGTTTCTCGCCAGCATGCGGCGCGGCGCAGTGCGGGCGATGGTCATCGCATAGACGACGATCGTGATGATCGCGGAAAGTCCTATCTTGTCGGCCAGGATCCAGACGCCGAACGTCGTGGCGAATTGCACCACGGTGCCGCTCGCCGGGTCGTCGATGCGGCTGAGCATGGCGTGAGACAGCCGGCCGAGCACATAGCCGGCTGCAAGGCTGCCGACCGTCGACAGAAGGATCATCGGAACGGCACTGCTCAGCAGAATGGAGCCGGCGGCGGCGGAAACCGACATCCTGTAGATCAGCAGCGCGGTCGCATCATTGAGCAGGCTCTCGCCTTGCAGGATGGCGGTAATGCGGTACGGCACCTTGAATTGTCCGAGCACGGCCGCCGCTGCCACGGCATCCGGCGGCGCCACGATCGCCCCAAGAGCTATGGCCGCGGCAAGCGGCAGGCCTGCCATCGTCCAGCCGACCAACGCCACGGTCACGGTGGTGAAGACGATGGCGCCGAGCGCCAGCAGGATGAGCGAAACCTTGTAGCGGTTGAGATCGCGCAGTGACGTGTCGTAGGCCGCGTCGAGCAGCACCGGCGCGATGAACAGAGCGAGCGCCAGTTCCGGGTCGATCTCGATGGTCGGTGCAAACGGCAGGAAGGCGATGCCGGCGCCGGCCAGCGCCAGCAACGAAGGATAGGGAATCTGCAGACGCCGCGACACCGCCGTCAAAGCAACGGCAGCCAGGAGAAGAACAAGGGTCAGTTCGAAAAGCGCCATGCCCTATCGTAGCGGCGGAATGGTGAATGGTGAATGGTTATCTTCAGAAGAGTTTGAGTACGCAAAGCGCATTCTTCCGCTTGTTCCATTCACTATTCACTATTCACCATTCACTCTTCCCTTAATGCAGCACCAGCATATCGCCCGACGAGAAGGAGATCTCGGCCTTTTCGCCGACGGCCGGCGGCGGTGTGGCCGGACTGTTGAACGTGTCGAGCGACACCGTGCTGCCGCCGATGCCGACGCGAACCCGGATGACCGAGCCGAGGAAATGCACCTCGGCGATTTCGCCCGAAAGGCTGGAGTCGCGGCCGGGGTGGCGGCCGAGCGAGATCGCCTCGGGCCGCAGCGCCAGCGACAGCGTGTCGCCGGACTTCGAGCCGTTGAGCTTGCCCTTGAGCGAGACCTCTTGTGAATTGACGCGAACCTTGCCCGAAGCCGCGTCGGTGACGGTGCCTTCGAGCACGTTCAGCGTGCCGACGAAATTGGCGACGAATTTGGTTGCCGGCCGGTTGTAGATCTCGAAAGGCGTGCCGACCTGCTCGGCCTTGCCGCCATACATCACCGCGATACGATCGGAAATCGACAGCGCCTCTTCCTGGTCGTGGGTGACGAAGATGGTGGTGATGCCGAGCTTCTTCTGGATCGAGCGGATTTCCTCGCGCAGCGACACGCGCACCTTGGCGTCGAGCGCCGACAGCGGCTCGTCGAGCAGCAACAGCTTCGGCTTCGGCGCAATCGCCCGCGCCAGCGCAATGCGCTGCTGCTGGCCGCCGGAAAGCTGGTAGGGATAGCGGTCGCCCATCTGCGGCAGCTTGATGATGTCGAGCATTTCGGCAATGCGCCTGTCGGCATCGGCCTTTGGCATGCCGGCGACCTTCAGCCCGAAGCCGATATTCTGCGCCACGGTGAGGTTCGGAAACAGCGCATAGGCCTGGAACACCATGCCGATATTGCGCTGGTTCGGCTTCAGCCTTGTGATGTCCTTGCCGGCCACGACGATCTTGCCGGCGCTCGGCTCCTCGAAACCGGCGACCATGCGCAGCACCGTCGTCTTTCCGCAGCCGGACGGTCCGAGAAAGGAGACGAATTCGCCCGGCTCGACGTCGAGGTTGAAATCCTGCACCACAATGGCGGCGCCGAAGGATTTCTGCACATGCTGGATTGAGAGGAATGGCTCGGCCATGGCTTTTTCCTTCGGGTCAGTTCGGACGGTTCGCCGATCGCGGCGCGAAGCGCGACAGGATCTGGATCAGCGACATGCAGCCCCAGGTAATGGCAAAGGCGATGATGGCAAGCGCCGCCGGCTCGTAGGCGCGGTTGGCGCCGACGTTCTGCAGATAGGGTCCGAAGGCAGGCCGGTTGAGCAGGCTGGCCATGGTGAATTCACCAATAACGATGGCGAAGGTCAGGAAGGCGCCCGACAGCACCGCGATCAGCACGTTGGGCAGGATGACCCGAGTGATGATCGTGCCCCAGCCGGCGCCGAGGATCTGCGCCGCCTCAGTCAGTGTCCGCACGTCGATTGTGCGAAGCCCGGTGTCGACGGCGCGATACATATAGGGCAGCGCCAGTGTCGCATAACCGATGACCAGCAAGGCATTGGCTCCCGTCTCGCTGGCCAGGAACGGCAGCGGTGAGTTCGACCCGTACATTCTGATGTAGCCGAAGACGATAACGATGGCCGGAATGACCAGCGGCAGCAGCGTGATGAACTCGACGACGGGCCTGAGCTGCGGCAGCCGCAGACGAATCCAGTACGCCGCCGGCACCACCACCAGCACGCCAAGGACGATGGTGAAGATGGCGGCGACCACCGAATAGATGAAGGTCGCCTGGAAGCGGGGATCGCCGAGCACGACCTGATAGGCATCGAAGGAATACGCGCCGCGCCGCATGCGCATGGAGAATTCCACGGTCGCGATCAGCGGAATGAAGAAATAGGCCGCGCCCAGCGCGAAGACGATCCAGGCCCAGAATCTGCCGGACTTCATTTGAGCCACCTCTCAGAGCGCGTCCGGAACCAGATGTAGAAGACATTGGCCAGCCCGGTGATGACGATCATGCCGAAGGCGATGGCGTAGCCGAGATGGGCATTGTGCAGCACGTCACCGCGGATCTGCGCGTAGAGCAGGATAGGGACGATGTTAAGCGAGGAGCCGGTCAGAGCGTAAGCGGTGGCGATGGCACCGAAGGCGTTGGCAAACAAGAGGATGACGGTGCCGAGGAAACTTGGCCAGATCACCGGAATGACGACCATGCGCCAGAACTGCGCCTGGGTCGCGCCAAGCGTTGCCGCCGCTTCGCCCCATTCCTTCTTCAGCCCATCGATCGCCGGCACGATGATCACCACCATCAGCGGGATCTGGAAATAGACATAGGTCAGCGTCAGGCCCCAGAACGACAGGATGTTGAAACCATGGGCATAAATGTTGAAGCCGACCAAGACGTTGAGCAGCACCGTGGCGAGCCCGAGCCGGCCGAGCGTCGCGAGAAAGGCGAAGGCCAGCGGCACGCCGGCAAAATTGGAGGCCACGCCGGAAAAGGTCAGTGTCGCCGAGCGTATCCACTCCGGCAGCCCGCCGCGCACGATGGCGATGGCAATGGCAAGTCCCGCGAAAGCACCGATCAGCGACGAGGCGAGGCTGACCTTGATTGAGATCCAGTAGGCGGCAACGATCGACGGCTGCGCCAAGGCCGCTATGTTTTCGAAAGTGAATTCGCCGGCATCGTTCCGGAATGCGCCCAGCATCAGATAGAGCGTGGGCAGGATCAGGAACATGATGGCGAAGATGAAGAAAGGCGCAACGCCAAGCCATTGCGTCGGCAGCCTCATGCTGCGGGCGTCGGCAGGAGGCGCGGTCTTCCCGGCAACAGCGTGATCGGACAACGAGATATCGGTCATGCGCCGGCTACCGTCCTGGAGGTATGCCGGGCGGCGATCTAAGCCGCCCGGCTGATCTCAAGTCTTACTTGACGTTGGCGCCGACGACGGCATCCCAGTTCTTGGTGATGGCTTCCTTGGCCTTGCCCTGCTCGTCGAGCGTCGGGAACACCGCGGCTGCATAGGACTCGGCCGGCGGCAGCTTGGCCATCACGTCAGCCGGGAGCTTGCCATTCTTGGCGAGGTCGTTGAAGCGGATCGGGTGACAATAGCCCTTCAGCCAGCCGATCTGGCCTTCGTCGGAATAGAGATATTCCAGCCACAGCTTGGCAGCATTCGGGTGCGGCGCGTAGGCGCTGATCGCCTGAACATAGACGCCGGCGACGACACCGGTCTTCGGCACGACGACGTCGACCGGCGGATTGCCCTTCAGCGTATCACGGCCGGCAAGCGCGTTATAATCCCAGGTCACCAGGATTGGCGTCTGGCCTTGGGCAAGCGTCGCGGGCTTGCCGATGACCGGCACGAAATTGCCGGCGGCGTTGAGCTTCTTGAAGAAGTCGAGACCAGCCGTGCCGGCGGCTTCGCCGGCAGCCGCACCGCCGGAAAGGCCGGCGGCATAGACTGCCTGGATGGCCTGGTTCGAGGCGCGCGGGTCACCGGCGAGCGCCACGGTATTGGCGAATTCCGGCTTCAGCAGGTCGGCCCAGTCGGCCGGCGCTTCCTTGACCAGGTCCTTGTTCACCAGAAACGAAAGCACGCCGTAATAGTCGCCGGTCCAAAAGCCTTGGGCATCCTTGGCGCTGTCCGGGATCGAGTCCCAGGTTGATACTTTATAGGCCTGGATCAGGCCATCCTTCTTTGCGGTCGGGCCGAAGCTCAGGCCGACGTCGATGACGTCGGGCGCTTGCGGGCCCTTGTTGTCCTTGTTGGCCTTGATCGCCTCGACCTCGTCGCCGGAGCCGGCATCGGGGTTGAGTTCGTTGATTGTGATTTCCGGATATTTCGCCTTGAAGCCGTCGATGACCGCGCCGTAGCCGCACCAGTCATGGGGCAGCGCGATGGTGGTGAGCTGGCCTTCAGCTTTGGCTGCGGCGACCAGTTCATCCATGGACTGGGCCGACGAGATGGCAGAGGTCGCCATCAGGGCGACGGCCGAAAGGGAAAGCAGTTTTCCCGTGAATTTGAACATGTGTTCTCTCCGTTGAACTGACGCCGTTGGACGCCTGCGATGCGGTATCGTTTTCGTGTGACAGCCAGATGAAAGCTTTGTGAAAGCGATGCCCCGCAGTATGAAAAAGTAAACTCTTTTTAACCGGCTGTAGCAATCGCTTCGCGATTCTTTTTCCGGCTAACTAGTTTCGATCTTGCCTTTCATCTTTCCCCCTTTCCTTGCCTCTTTTCCCAAGTCGATTTCCGATGCGAAAATTGTCTCAGACGGTGCCGGCGATGGCATTTTCGAGCAGCGTCAGCGCCGCCTTTTTGGTCAGCTTGACCGGGTTGCCGCCGGCGGTCGGATCGACCACCGCCATGTCGGCGATCAGGCCCTTGCGTTTCTTGTCCATGTCGAGCCCCTTGATCAGGCTGGGCAGCGCATGCGGCACCTTGAGCTCCTTGCGCAGCTTGATGATCGCCTTGGCAAAACCGTCGAAGCCGCCCTTGATGCCGCAATAGGCGGCAAGCCGGGCGATGCGCGGCTCGATCGCCTCGCGGTTGAAGGCCAGCACATAGGGCATGAACACGGCGTTGGTCATGCCATGGTGGGTGTCGTAGAGCGCGCCGATGGGATGCGACAGCGAATGGATGGCGCCAAGCCCTTTCTGGAAGGCGGCCGCTCCCATGGCAGCGGCGCTCATCATGTTAGCGCGGGCGACCAGATCCTTGCCGTTGGCATAGGCTTTCGGCAGGTTTTCGAAGACCAGCCTTATGCCTTCCACGGCGATGCCGTCGGCCATCGGGTGATAGCCCGGCGCGCAATAGGCTTCGAGGCAATGGGCAAGCGCATCCATGCCGGTGCCGGCGGTGATGAAGCCCGGCATGCCGACCGACAGCTCCGGATCGGCAATGACGATCGCCGGCAAAAGCTTTGGATGGAAGATGACCTTCTTGGTATGGGTCGCTTCATTGGTGATGACGCCGGCGCGGCCGACTTCCGAGCCGGTGCCGGCCGTGGTCGGCACGGCGATGATCGGCGCGATCGCATCGGCATCGGCGCGTGTCCACCAGTCGCCGACATCCTCGAAATCCCAGACCGGCCGTGTCTGCCCGGCCTGGAAGGCGATCAGCTTGCCGAGGTCGAGCGCCGAGCCGCCGCCAAAGGCAATGACGCCGTCATGCTTGCCCTTCTTGAACACGGCAATGCCGGCGGTCAGGTTGGAATCCACCGGGTTCGGCTTGACCTCGGAAAATACGCCATACGGCACCTTGGCGTCGTCGAGGATCTTCAGCGTCGAGGCCACCACCGGCAGCCTGGCCAGTCCCGGATCGGTGACGAACAGCGGCCGCTTGATGCCGGTCGCCGCCAGCACCTCCGGCAGCTCCTTGATGCGTCCGGCGCCGAAGCGGACGGTCGTCGGGTAATTCCATTTGGAAACGAGTTTTGTCATTTCGACCTTCTTGACTGCTTTCGTGCTCTCGGATGTCATTAGTTCACAAAGGTATTGGCCACACGGTCTGACCGCATCATGTACGGAATCCAGATGGCTGCGGCCCAGACCGAACGGTAAATGTCGCGCATCGTTTCTCCGTCGAACGCATCATCCAGCGTCGGAAAGGCGTCGGGAAAAGCTAGATACACGGCCCATAAATCGAGAATGGCGAATACCGGCATCGCGACTGCCCAAATCATGTACCAGCCGGGGAATATCTGCCAGCGCTTGAACATGAAGAATAATAATAGGGTCGGGACTGTAAGGCTTAGGATGCCGGATATCACCAGTTCGGCAACAAGCAGCACACCTTGAGAAAGGCTGAAAGCTTGCCAGTTCTGTACCATGCCGAGATAATCGGCATCATACATTTGTACCAACCCTAATATAGGCGTGAGAATCAACCCTAGCATCGGCAGGACAAGCCATCCGCCGATACCCTCGGGACCTTCACGATCTGGCAGGGCCGATTGTTGCGTATCCGCCATTACTCCCCCACAAAAGCGATCGTATGCTTGCCGATCGCCACCGAGTTAAATCGCCTCGCGCAAATGGTATGATTTCGGCCGGGTCAGATTGTCGTAGCCGATGGCCGATAGCGCCGCGCCTTTGCCGGTGTCCTTGATGCCGGTCCAGACCAGTGCCGGATCGAGATAGTCGCAGCGGTTCATGAACACCGTGCCGGTCTCGACGCGATCGCCGATCGCCGCCGCATGCTCGGCGTCGCGCGTCCAGATCGAGGCCGTAAGCCCATAGGGGCTGTCGTTCATCAGCGCGATCGCCTCCTCGTCGTTGTGCACCTTCATGATGCCGACGATCGGGCCAAAACTTTCCTCGCGCATGACGCTCATCTGGTGATCGACCTGGGTCAGCACTTCCGGCGCCAGATAGGGCGAACCTTCTTTGTCGTTAGTCACCTTCATATTGATGTGCGCCTCGGCGCCCTTGCGCATCGCCTCGGCCTTCTGCTCGCGGATCAGGTCGGCGAAGCGCGCCTGCGCCATCGGCCCCATGGTGGTTGCCTGGTCGAGCGGATTGCCGACGACGTAGTTCCTGGTCTCGGCGATGAAGCCTTCGACGAATTCGTCGTAGACCTTCTCGTGGACATAGACGCGCTCGATGCCGCAGCAGCATTGGCCGGAATTGTAGAAGGCGCCGTCGACGAGATTGGCAACGGCATGGTCCATCTTGGCGTCGGGCAGGACATAGGCCGGATCCTTGCCGCCGAGCTCGAGGCCGAGCGTCATGAAGGTGCCCGCCGCCGCCTTTTCGATGGCGCGGCCGCCGGCGACCGATCCGGTGAAGTTGACGTGGTCGATCTTGCCCGAGCCGAGCAGCCTTTCGGTCTGCGCATGGTTCATGATGAGGTTCTGGAACAGGCCCTTGGGCAGGCCCGCTCTGTCGAACGCCTGCTGAAAACGTTCGCCGACCAACAATGTCTGCGCCGCGTGTTTGAGGATGACGGCGCTGCCCGCCATCAGCGCCGGGACGATGGTGTTGACGGCGGTGAGATAGGGGTAGTTCCACGGTGCGATCACCATGACCACGCCGAGCGGCACCTTCTTCACGTAGCGGCGAAAGCCGTCCTTGGGATTGGAGGCCATCACCGGCTTCAGTGCCGCCTCGGCGATCTCGACCATGTAGCTGACGCGTTCCCTGACGCCGCCGAACTCGCCGCCACAGCGCACCGGCCGGCCCATCTGCCAGGCGATCTCCGGCACGATCTCGTCAGTCATGACGACCAGCGCTTCCAGCATGGCAAGCATGTATTTGCCGCGTTCGACGACCGGCGTCTCGGCCCATTTCTCTTGCGCCGCCCTGGCGCGCTCGACCGCGGCACCGATCGCCTGGTCCGTGGCCAGAGGCCGTTCCGCATAGATCGAACCGTCGATGGGGGATTTTATTTTCACGGTTCCCAAGAAGGTCTCCAAATCAACAAGGCACTGTTTTGACGTAACCGGCCGCGCCATAGGCAAGGATTGCGCGATCGCGGGTGATGATCTCGAGGTTTTTCGAACGCGCCGTGGCTATGATGATCCGGTCCGTCGGATCGTTGTGAACGACGCCGGGCAGGAACGAAGACTCGACCAAAAGCTCACTGTCGACCCCTTGGACGCTCGCTGCCCCGGTTTGCACGAACCGTTCGAACCATGCGAGCGGCGACTTGATGAATGGCAACCGACCCTTGGCGACAAGCATGCCGATTTCCCAGGCGGACATCACGGAAACGGCGATCACGCTCCCATTTTTGCGCGCGCTGGTCACCTTCTCGACCGCAGTCCTCGTGACAGGCTGCTCCGTTGACAGCCACAGCATGAAGCATGTGTCGAGCAGCACTCCATCAGTCGTCATAGACATTGCCCCAATCCGGATCGGCGGGTGCGGTGTAATCGATATCCGGAAGCAGGGTGAGCGTCCCGGCCATGCATCCAAACAACGGATCGGCACCCCGAGGCGGCACGACGTATTCTTCGCCGGTCATGTCGGGCGCATTGTTGAAATCCATTCGCTCCTCCCTGAAACCAGACCGGGGGCCACCCTCCGACAGCCTCGCCGCATCATTGGAACTGCCGAGATGCATCAATATCTCGCTTTCCTGCCGGTCGAGAATTTCAGCGATCTTGCGTATCTCGTCGACCTGCATACGCCGCTCACCGTTAAGTGTCCGCGACAAGGCGCTGTAGTGTATGTTCATGCGGCTGGCCATGCTGCGTACCGTGAGCTTGCGCTCCTTCATCCGACTCATGAACCACGCCTTATCGACGTGGGCTCTACCTTTGGGCAACGCTGCCTCCCAGGTGTTGCGGTGCAATAATCGCAACGATATTGCATAAAGTACAACGCCGTCAATACCGCTCGAACCCCCTGTGCAGTTCCCAGTCCGTAATCCGGCGGTCGTATTCGAACTGTTCCCAGTGTGCCGTGTGGACATAGTGTTCCAGCACATCGTCGCCGAGCGCCTGCCTCAGCATCTTCGATTCCGCCAGCGTCGCGGTGGCGTCGCGCAATGTCTTTGGAATTTCAGGCAGCTGCGAGGCCTGGTAGGCGTCGCCGACGAAGGGCTTCTGCAGTTCAAGCTTTTCATCGATGCCGGCAAGCCCGGCCGCGATCAGCGCGGCGAAAGCGAGATAGGGGTTCAAATCGGCGCCGCCGACGCGGCATTCCATGCGGATGCCCTTGGTGCCCTCGCCGCAAAGACGGAAACCGGCGGTGCGGTTGTCCTCGCTCCACATGATCTTGGTCGGCGCAAACGTGCCGGCCTGGAAGCGCTTGTAGGAGTTGATGTAGGGCGCCAGGAACCAGGTGAATTCCTTGGCATATTTGAGCTGGCCCGCCGCCCATTGCTGGCCGAGTGTCGACAGCGTCCACTCGGCATTCTTGTCGTAGAACAACGGCGTCTTGCCGTCGGCGCTCCACAGCGAATTATGGATGTGGCTGGAATTGCCGGCGAGCCCGTAATTGTACTTGGCCATGAACGAGATCGCCTTGCCTTCGGACTCGGCGATTTCCTTGGCGCCGTTCTTCAGGATGACGTGGCGGTCGGCCATGTCGAGCGCCTCGGCATAGCGCACGTTGATCTCTTCCTGGCCGGGACCCCACTCGCCCTTCGAATTCTCGATCGGGATGCCGGCCGCTTCCATCTCGTTGCGCAGCCGGCGCATGACGCCTTCTTCCTTGGTGGTGATGCCGATCTGGTAGTCGCCGATATAGGGCGATGCGGTGTCGAGGCCCTGCCAGTGCTTCTTGCGGGCGGAATCATAGGTTTCGCTGAACAGATAGAATTCGAGCTCGGAAGCGAAATAGCCGATATAGCCGCGTTCCTGCAGCCGCTTGACCTGCTTCTTCAGCATGGCGCGCGGCGAATGCGCCAGGTCGTCATGAGTATGGTGGTCGAGCACGTCGCAGATCACGAGCGCCGTGTTCTCCAGCCACGGGATACGCCGCAGCGTCGCAAGGTCCGGTTTCATGACGAAATCGCCATAGCCTTTCGACCAGCTCGCCGCCTTGTAGCCGGGCACCGGTTCCATATCGATGTCGGCGGCCAAGAGATAGTTGCAGCCATGCGTCTCGTCATGCGCGGAATCGACGAAATACCGGGCCAGGAACCGCTTTCCCGCGAGCCGCCCCTGCATGTCGACGATGCAGGCCAGCACCGTGTCGACCTCGCCGCTGGAGACCGCTTGCTTCAACTGATCGAACGAGAAATTTCCGGCCATTCTTACGGCACTCCAGCGCTTGTCGTTTCGGGCTTGTCACTTGAAAAGGAAACCACGGCCGGCGCCAATGCCGGCCATGGTCATGAGAGGGGGTCAGGCGCCGGCTTCGCCTATGGCTAGCTCGGCTGCCTTGATCGCCGCCTGGCGCTTTGCGATCTGGTCGCCAATGGGCGGACCCTGGAAGCGGCGGTTCTCGAAACCGAACCAAAGCACCGCGGTCAGCACAATGAAGCCCAGGGTGATATAGAGCACTTTGTCGTTCGGCGGCTGGATGGCGATGTAGAAGATGATCGCCATGCCGATGACCGACAGTATGCAAAACAACTTGAATAGGCCGGCGCCGAGATTCCATGGGCCGGGGTTCGGCCATTTCGCCGTTCCGAAAGCCATCATGCCGAGCACGATCGGAATGATGAAGGACAGGAACAGGAACACCAATGTCGAATTGACGACGATGGTATAGATGTTCGTGCCACCGACCGAGATGAACTGGGCAAGAAAGACATAGATGATCTCGAGCACCGCAGCCGTCCAAATCGCATTGACCGGCGTGCGCCAGGCCGGGCTGACCTTGGCTAGCGAGGCCGAGCCGACCGGCATGCCACCGTCACGCGAGAAGGCGAAAAGCATGCGCGAGGCAGAGGTGACTGTCGCGAGACCGCAGAGGAACTGCGCGATCAGGATAGCCAGATACAGCAGTGTCTTCAGCCACGCCGGCAAGATCGCGTCCATCGTGGCGAAGAACACGCCCCAGCCCTGCTTGGCGCCGGCCGCCAGATCCGGAATCGCCAGTACGATCGCGCACAGCATCACCCAGCCGATCAGCGACGACCAGAGCACGGACGAAACGATTGCCCGCGGAACCGAGTGCGCCGCCCTCAACGTTTCTTCCGAAGTATGCGCCGACGCGTCATAGCCAGTGATAGTGTAAACCGGCAGCAGCAGGCAGAGCAGGAAGAGATAGGTCATGGAATCGGACTGCGGGAAAACACCGCCGCCCGCGTCACCCGAATAGTTGGTGAACGTCCACAGCCGCGTGATGTCGATCGCTGGCGCAAACACCAGGCAGGCGACGATCAGCACGGCTGTCGTTGCCAGGATCAGGAAGCCGGACGCGTCCGTCAACATAGCCGTCAATTTGATGCCGAAATGGTTGAGCAGCGCCTGCAACACGGTGATGAACGCGACAAACCCGACGATCTCACCAGGCGTACCAGTCATGCCGAAGGCTCCGCCGAAAGTGCCGACGAAGAAGAACGCAGTGCCGATGTTGATCGCGCCGAGCACGGTGATCAGGCCGAGCAGGTTGAGCCATGCGGTGAGCCAGCCCGTGAACCGGTTCCCTAGAATGGATGCCCAGTGATAGAGGCCGCCCGCGGTCGGAAATGCAGAGGCGATCTGGGCCATGGCGAGCGCGAAAAATCCCGAAACCATGCACCCGACGATCCAGCCGATACCAGCGCCCGCGCCACCGATGGACGATGTCGCTTGCGCGAAGGAATTGATGCCGCCTGAGAGGATGCAGATGATCGAGAACGAGATCGCGAAATTCGAGAAGCGGCTCATGCTTCGCGACAGTTCCTGAGCATAGCCCATTCCGTGGAGAACTTTCAGGTCCTCCTTCTTGTCACCTTCGCTGTAACCCGGTGCTACCATTTTGAAGTCCCCTTTTGGTTTCTTAGCTGGCCGATTGAACTGACTTTCCGACTGCGCTTGGTCTGGAGCCCTTGGCCGCCTCGGGCTCCAGATTGAGAAAAATGCCGGTGAGCATATCCGCCCATTTCCGCTGCCCGGCTGCGCCGGAGATCTCGTCGTTGCGGATTTCGATCATCGCGCAAGGCAGCCCGCGTGAGCGCGCATGGCGTTCCAGCGTGAAATAGACCCGGTCGGCCGGCGAATAGGGTTCGTTGACGCCGACGGTGACGCCGGCAAGCGGCTTCAGCGCCGCAATCAGCGGCGCCGCCAGCCGGCGGTCCTCGTCATGGATGATGCCGATGTGCCAGGGCCGGCTCATGCCCTTGTAGAGCGGCGTGAAGGAATGGATCGAGACCAGCCGCGTCTCGCGCCCGGCCGCCAGGCGCTCGTCGATGATCGTTGCGATCCGCTCGTGAAACGGCCGCCACGCCAGCGCGATGCGCGCCTCTCGCTGGTCGGCGGAAAGTCCCTGGTTGGCCGGGACCACGGTTTTTTCGCTGGCGCTGACCGTCAGTATCAGGTCCGGCGCATCGAGCGGCCGGTTGCAGTCGATGACAAGCCGCGAGATGCAGGTTTCGACCAGCGTCGCATCGAGCGCCTCGGCCATGCGGCGCGCCACCGGCAAGGCGCCGGGATCCCAGGCGATGTGGCGGGAAAGATCCTCGGCGGCAAGGCCGAGCGTTCCGAATTCCGGCGGCAGGAAATTGGAGGCGTGATCGCAGGTCAGCACGAAGGGGCTTGATCCGCCGGGGTTCGTCACCCTGACGGAATTTGACGATGCAAGGCTGGCGGGCCGTGCTGTCTCCATTGTCTGCCGTCCCCGGGGAGCGCTGTACCGTATGTTACGTATTTTGCCTCATTGCGTCCCTGCGGATGATTTCATACAGTTTGGCCGGCTTTGTCAAACGCGATTTGGATAACGCGGTAACGGCCCGGCCAGGGTGGGGAAAAACATGGTTTCCAGCATTGCCGAACTGATCTCCGACCGCATCGGCACGATGCCGGCCGGCGAACGGCGCGCCGCGCAAACGCTGATCGCCAGCTATCCGCTGATCGGGCTGAAGACGGTCGCCGAATTCTCGGCCGCGGCCGGCGTGTCGTCGCCGACGATCCTGCGTTTCGTCGCCCGGCTCGGCTTCCAAAACTATCCGGAATTCCAGTCGGCGCTGCAAGACGAGCTGGCGGCGCAATTGCAGTCGCCGGCGTCACGGACGCTCAATTCCTCGTCGCAGGGCGGCAGTGCCGTGTCGCCGATGCTGGAGGCGACGCTCGACAATATGCGCGAGACGTTCCGGCATCTCTCCGACAAGCAGCTTGCCGACATCGTCGCCAAGCTGGCCGACCGGCGCGGCAAGACATTCCTGATCGGTGGCCGCTTCACCGACCCGCTGGCGCGCTACATGGCCGCCCACCTCGCCATCGTCCAGCCCAACGTCTTTCACCTCGGCGGACAGGAAAGCGTCTGGCGCGACCGGCTGATCGACATGGGCAAGCGCGACGTGCTGGTGATCTTCGACATCAGGCGCTACCAGGACAGCCTGGTCCGTTTCGCCGAGACGGCCAACCAGCGTGGCGTGCAGATCGTGCTCTTTACCGACCAATGGCTATCGCCGATCGCCCGCTTCGCCCGCCATGTCATCGCCGGACGCACCGCCGTTCCGTCGGCCTGGGATTCATCTGCTGCGCTTTTCGTCGTTGCCGAAGCGCTGATCGGCGCCGTCACAAGGCAGCTCGAGGCTGACGGCGCCAAACGCATCCGCGAACTGGAAAGCCTGCGGTAGAGCCCATTCGGAAACAGACGCTCTTCGCTTCGGTCTAGTCCACTAAAAAACTGATCATCTGCAGGATCAGGATCAGCACAAAGACGCCAAAGACAGTCGCAAAAACCGCTGCCAGCAGGACCGTGCGTTGTTTCTTACCCATAGCTTTCCCCCGAAAGCATAGTCCACGATACGAACGTCAGTCCCGCCTCACTGCTCGGCCACCTCCCAACTCCTCAAGACCCGCCTGCGGCTTGGGCGGAGGAGTAATGACGACTTGCTTCACGCGCGAATGAACCGCTAGCCAAGGTGCTCGCATAGGGGGACGGCTGCATCATTCATCCGACCCATGTCACGCCCAAATGGACGCCTTGCCGTTCGGGCTTAACCATTTCAGCCGCAAAGCGCACCATCGCCTCGGTCCAGCTATTTTACCCGTGGCAAGGATGATCGTAGTTCGGCTAGCCTTGTCGACGTGACGCCGCTCGCTTGAACAACTAGTCAAAAGCGCGGTGAACTGCGCGGAGGGTACGATGAGCTATCTGGACGAGCTGTTCTCAGTCGCCGGCAAGACAGCGCTGGTCACCGGCGCCGCGACCGGCATCGGCCGCATGGCAGCGACTGCTCTGGTCAAAGCCGGCGCCGCCGTGATGATCGCCTCGCGCAAGGGCGAGGACTGCGTCAAGGTAGCCGGCGAGTTGAACGGACTTGGCGCATCCGGCCGGGCCGAGGGCTTCGCCGGCGATGTCTCCAGCGAAGCCGGCATTGCGGCGCTCGTCGACGAGGTCAAAGCTAGGACCGAGCGGCTGCACATCCTGGTCAACAACGCCGGCATCTCCTGGGGCGCGCCGCTGGAAGGCTTCCCCTATCATGCCTGGGCCAAGGTGTTCGGCGTCAACGTCACCGCGGTCTTCCATCTGACGCGCGAATTGCTGCCTCTGCTCGAAGCCGCCGCCAGCGACGCCGACCCGGCCCGGGTGATCAATCTTGGATCGGTGATGGGCACGCAGCCGCTGGCCGACGACGCTTACTCCTACTCGGCCTCGAAGGCCGCGGTTCACCATCTGACGCGCATCCTGGCCATCGAGTTCGCCGCCCGCCGCATTACCGTCAACGCCTTTGCGCCCGGCCCTTTCCAGAGCCGGATGACTGCCTTTGCCACCGGCACCGAGGACCAGGCGAGGCACGTCGGCAACCATGTTCCGATCGGCCGCATCGGCGCACCGGATGACATTGCCGGCGCAACGCTCTATTTGTGCAGCCGTGCCGGCGGCTATGTCACCGGCGCCATCCTGCCGATCGATGGCGGGCAGTCGGTGCAGCACGGGCTGACATTGTTCAAGGAATGAGACCGCTCGCCATCCGGCGGGCGAAACGGAGGACATCAGCGTGGAACCGATCAGTCTCGATGTGCTTCTGGCCAGCGTCGGCAAGGAAGTCGGCGTGTCGCCGTGGCGGGTGGTCACCCAGCGCATGATCGATCAGTTCGCCGACGCCACCGACGACCATCAATTCATCCATTGCGATCCGGAGCGCGCCAGGCGCGAGACGCCGTTCGGCGGCACCATCGCGCATGGCTTCCTGTCGCTTTCGCTGTTGTCGGCGATGACCTTCGAAACCATGCCGCCGCTTGAAAACAGCAAGATGGGCGTCAATCACGGCTTCGATTCGCTGCGCTTCCTGGCGCCGGTGAAGACCGGCTCGCGCATCCGCACCCGCTTCGTGCTGGCCGACGTCAAGGTCAGGCCGTCGGGCTGGGTGCAGACCGCGCACGACGTGACCATCGAGATCGAGGGTTCGAAAAAACCGGCGCTGACTGCGCGCTGGCTGACGCTGACGCTGATCGAACGCCAACCGGAAGCGGTTTGACTCTCGTCAGGCCGACAACCCCCAAATCTATCTGGCCCAAATCTATCTGGCTTCGGCGGCGATGAGCTTCATGTGCCGGCTGACCTGCAGGGCGATGTAGACGACCAGCGCGCAGCCGATCGGGAACACGATCTCGTTGACGCCGGTTGTGATCGCCTGCGGCAGCGCCAGCGCCGCATCCTGCGCCGCGGCAGCCTCTATCGTCAGCGCTGTGACACCGCCGCCGAACAGCGCGCCGATCGAGGCGCCGGCCAGCGCAAAATGAAGCGGACGGGGTTCGTCTTTCGACGCCAGCGATGCCAGTATCCAGCCGAGCAGGCCGTATTCGATGGCGCGCAGCATGCCTAGCGTGGTGAGCGACAGGATGGCCGGCTTTGCCGCCGCGTCGAGCGCGCTGACCATCACCTTTTGCGTGCCCTTGGCGATGCCCATCGCCAGCGGCGCCGACATTGCACCGATCAGGCCGCCGAGCGAGGTCCGCACATTGGCAACCGCGGTGCCGAGGCTGACGCCGGCGCAGACGAAGAACGACCAGGTCACGCCTTGCGCCAGTTCGATCAGGATCTGGGTGGTGGCCGGCAGGGAATCCGCCGCAAATCGCACGGTCAGGATAAGGGCTTCCATGGCAAAGCCGAGCGCTATCGCCAGCCATGTGACGATTACGACGCGCCTGAGCGCCAGCCTGGCGCGATGGGAAAGTGGATCCACGTCCGGCATGGCGGACGAAAGCTCAGTTCCGGTCATAACGGCCTCCCGAAACGAAATTTTTGCAGAGCCGCGAATTAGCCTTTGTCTGTAACAGTCCGATGTTGCCGACTTTGTTGTCGGGTTACATCGTTTTGTGACGTCAAGCCTCTGCTTCACACCGCCCTTGCTCGACGCCGTACAGCGTATATATGACTTACCCAGCCATCAGTCATAAGGCAGTCGGAAATTGCCAATAAGCGTCCAGGAACGCCGCGAAAAACAAAAGGCCGAACTGCGCTCCGAACTCGTCGACGCCGCCCACAAACTTGTCCAGGAAGAAGGCTATGACGGCCTCACTATTCGGAAGCTGGCCAAGCGCGTCGGCTATGCACCGATGTCGGTCTACTCCTATTTCGCTGACAAGCAGGACATCCTGTTCGCGCTGGCCGAAGACGCATTCGAGACCTTGGCCAGGCGCATCGCAAATCATACGGCCGACGACCCGATCGAGGCGCTCAAGGCGGTGCTTGTCGAATACGCCGCCTTCGGGCTGGAAAATCCCAACGAGTACCGCACCGTTTTCATGACCGAAAAAGTCAAGCCGCCGACCGGCAAGACCTTCGCGGAAATGGAGAGCGGCAACCCGGCGATGAAAGTGCTGATCGACAGGGTCGAAGCCTGCGTTGCCGCCGGCAGGCTCAAGGGTGATCCGCGCGCCATCGCCACCATGCTGTGGGCAGTCGGCCACGGCGCCATCGCGCTGCTGATCACCTTCCCGTTCTACCCGTTCGGCGACCAGAAGACGTTCATCACGCGGGTCGGCGACATTATGCTCGAGGCCATTGCCGCACACGAGATTGCGCCGCTCACCACGCCAATCAACTGCTGAGGAGCGGCGCTCCTCCCGATCTGTAAAATCTTTCTCCGAACGATCCGCGCTCCTGCGCCGAGCTTTCGGCAATTCCCGCGCTCAATTTCTCCGTACATGTACGATTTCGCTTGAACTCCGTGAATCCTGGGCGTATCTGTACGCAGTGTCGTACATGTACGAGATGCAGTAGATGAACCGGAGACAGATGATGAAGAAGGCAATCCTCGCGCTCGCCGCCTTGCTGGCGCTCTCGGGCGCTTCATTTGCCGGCAGCAGTCAGCCAGCCAAGCAAGAAGCGGCCTGCGTTGACAGCAAGACCGGTGCTAAGCTCGATTGCGCCGCGACCGGATCGCTTGAAAAGACGGGTGCCGCGACCCACAAGGGCTCGTCCGACAGCAAGGGTCCGAGGCTCGGCATCGGCATCGATCCGTGGATCGTGCCCAGCAGCTTCTGAGCCGACCGGGCGATAATACGCGGTGACAAACCGAACGGGCGGCAGGAATTTCCGGCCGCCCTTCTTGCCGGCCTCAGCCCTGCTTTATCACGCCGTGCAGATCACTTCTTGCGCTTCTGTCCCACCACGTTTTTGGGCTTGCCGGGTCTTGCCGGCGCGCCGGGAATCGCCGTCCCGGTGATCGACACCGGATCGCTGGCCGGAAACGTATCCTCGAGTCCTTCCTCGAGTTCCTCTTCAATATCCGTTCCAGTGCGCTGCTCGTCTTCGAAAGAGCGCACGGCCGGCGTCTTAGCCGGCGCCTTCGGCGCGGGTTTCGACGGCATCGGCATTCTCCCTCGGCTCGCTGTCGCAGAACGGTCAGGCGCGGCGAACATTCCTATGCTGCCGCGTCGCGCGCTGCCTCCGACAGAAAAGTAAAGACATAGTCGGAGAAGGAACGCCAGCATTCGACGCGGAACGCGTCGGCCGCAGTGCGCAACAGCACGATCTCGACCTTGCCAAGAATGGTGCGCGACGCCGCCCCGACCGGAAAGGCGTCGAGCGACAAATCCTGCGGGCAGCCGGCATTGATCGTCGCAGCAGCAGCCGGACCAGTGACCGATACGGCGACATTGCGATGCGAGATGCCGACCGCCGAATGCGGTACGGAAATCTTGGCGCAATCGGCGAGCGGATCTTTGCCGCTCTCGTCGATGACCAGCCATTCGTCCGGCCCGAGCCACAAGGCCGTGCGTCCAGCCTTTGCCGCCGAGGTTTTCGGCCTTTGCGGCAGGGCGACGCCGAGTGCTTTCGAGAGTGCCGCGATCGAGGCGTCCGGCGCGCGCAGCGAAATGCGCTCGGCCGGCGGCAGCACGGCAAGTGTGACACCGGTGGCGGAAAGCGATTGGCCGGCGAGAGCCGGACGGCGTTCGACCGACGGCCCGGCGGCGGCAGTTTTCAAAGCGGCCTTAGCCATTGAGGCGCTCCCCCTTCTCGTCGAAGAACACCATGCCGGTGACCTCCACCTCGACCACCCCGTTCGGCATCGGTACGTAGAGCGTCTCGCCCATGCGGTCGCGGCCGCCGGCGACCAGCGCCAGCGCGATGGAGCGGCCGCAATTTTCCGACCAGTAGCTCGAAGTGACATGACCGATCATCTTCATCGGGATCGCCTGCTTGGGGTCATCGACGATTTGGGCGCCCTCTTCCAGCACCACTTTCGGGTCCCTGGTCTTCAGTCCGACGAGCTGCTTGCGGCCTTTGGCGACCAGGTCCGGCCGCGCCATGCCGCGAATGCCGACGAAGTCGGTCTTCTTCTTGCCGACCGCCCAGTCGAGCCCGGCATCGTTCGGCGTCACGGTGCCGTCGGTGTCCTGGCCGACGATGATGTAGCCCTTTTCGGCGCGCAGCACATGCATCGACTCGGTGCCGTAGGCACAAGCGCCGTGTTTCTGGCCCTCGACCCATAGCGCTTCCCAGACCGCCTCGCCGTAATCGACCGGCACATTGACCTCGAAGCCGCGCTCGCCGCTGAACGACATGCGGAACAGCCTTGTCGGCACGCCGCAGATCTTGCCTTCGCGGACAGACATGTGCGGCAGCGCCTCGTCCGACATGTCGATGCCCTCGACCAAGGGTTCTATGATCTTCCGCGCGCTCGGTCCCTGAACGGCAATCACCGCCCATTGCTCGGTGATCGAGGTCAGCCAGACGTTGAGATGCGGAAACTCGGTCTGGAGGTAATCCTCCATATGGTTCATGACGCGCGGCGCACCGCCGGTCGTCGTTGTCACATGAAAACGGTCCGGCGCCAGCCTGCCGACGACACCGTCGTCATAGATGAAACCGTCCTCGCGCAGCATGATGCCGTAGCGGCAGCGGCCGGGCTCGAGCTTCTCCCACGGATTGGTGTAGAGAAGTTCCATGAATTTGGCCGCATCCGGCCCGACCACCTCGATCTTGCCCAGCGTCGAGGCATCGAACAGGCCGGCCGTCTTGCGCACCGTGACGCATTCGCGATCGACGGCGGCATGTATGTCCTCGCCAGCCTTCGGAAAATACCAGGCGCGCTTCCACTGGCCGACATCCTCGAACACCGCGCCTTGGCGCTCTGCCCAGGGATGGATCGCCGTCTTGCGGGTCGGGTCGAACAGTGGACCCCGCGCGTGGCCGACGATCGAGCCGAATGTTACCGGCGTGTAGGGCGCGCGGAACGTCGTCAAGCCGACCTGCGGGATCGGCTTGCCCAGCGTATCGGCGGCAATCGCCAGGCCGTGCATATTGGAGGTCTTGCCCTGGTCGGTCGCCATGCCGTTGGTGGTGAAGCGTTTGACGTGCTCGATCGAGCGCATGCCCTCATGCACCGCCTGGCGGATGTCCTTGGCGGTCACGTCGTTCTGGAAATCGACGAACGCCTTCACCGTTGTGTCCGCTCCGGCACCTGGCGCAGCACCCAGCATGCCGCGCGACCAGCTTTCGCCGGCATCGACCTTCGGCTTGGTGCTCTTGGCTGGCTTGCTACCGGCATCCTTGGCCGCCTTGGCGCCGGCGGCGTAGGCCTCGTCGATGGTCGCCGACAGGCCGTCAGTGCCGTTGCAGGCGCCGACCGAGACACAATCCTGCGCATAGATGCCGGGCACGAAGCGCTTGGTCTCGTCGTTGAAGGCAACCTTGCCGCGCGATTGCGAGAACAGATGCACCGACGGCGTCCAGCCGGCCGACATCAGGATCGCGTCCACCGGGATGGTGCGCTCGCCGCCGCCGTTCTTCGGCTGCACCGTCATCGACGACACCCGCAATTTGCCGCCGGCGCGGATCACCGCACGGCCGAAATTGATCTCGATGCCGAGCGCCCTTGCCTCGTCGATCACCGGCCCGGTCGGGTTGTCGCGCAGATCGACGATGGCCGCCACATTGAGACCGGCCTTCTTCAGGTCGATCGCCGCCGCATAGGCGGAATCGTTCGCCGTATAGACCCCGACATTCCTGCCGACGGCGACGCCATAATGGTTGAGATAGGCGCGCGCCGCCGATGCCAGCATGATGCCAGGGCGGTCGTTGTCGGCAAACACCATGTGCCGCTCGATGGCGCCGGTCGCCAGCACGACGCGCCTGGCGCGAACCTGCCACAGCCGCTCGCGCGGCAGGTCGCGGCCGGGGTTCTGCAGATGGTCGCTGACGCGCTCGACCAGCCCGACGAAATTCTGCGCGTAATAGCCGAAAGCGGTGGCGCGCGGCAGCACGCGAACATTGTCCATGGCCTTGAGCTTGGCCACTGCCGATTGCGCCCAGGCAAAACCGTCCTGGCCGTCGATCCTGGCACCGCTCTCGAACCGCAGGCTGCCGCCGAATTCCGCCTGCTCGTCGGCAAGGATGACGCGCGCGCCGGTCTCGGCCGCGGCCAATGCCGCGGCTATGCCCGCGGCACCGCCGCCAAGCACCAGCACATCGCAATGGGCGAAGCGCGCCGAATAATGGTCGGGGTCCGGCTGGTCGGGGGCGACGCCAAGGCCGGCGGCGGCCCGGATCTTGGGCTCGTAGAGGTTTTTCCACGCCGCCTTCGGCCACATGAAGGTCTTGTAGTAGAAGCCGGCCGAAAGCATCGGCGAGGCGATGTTGCTGACCGCACCGATATCGAAAGCGAGCGACGGCCAGCGGTTCTGCGACTGTGCCGTCAGCCCGTCGTAAAGCTCCTGCACCGTGGCGCGGACATTTGGTGTCTTCCTGGCGGAATCGCGCTTGATTTCGACCAGCGCATTCGGCTCTTCCGCGCCGGCCGACAGGAAGCCGCGCGGCCGGTGGTACTTGAACGAGCGGCCGACGAGATGGACGCCATTGGCAAGCAGTGCCGAGGCCAGCGTGTCGCCCTCGATGCCGGTATAGGGACGGCCGTCGAAGCTGAAGCCAGCCATCTTTGCCTGTTTGAGCCGCCCGGCGCCGGCAATGCGGAACGTGGCGCTCATTTGGTGGCTCCCGGCAGCTTCGCGGGCTTCGGCTCGCCGGCCTTGTAGGTCATCAGGAACCTGTCGCTGACGGTGTCGCGCACGGCATTGAAGAACCGCGCGCAGCCATGCATGTGCCGCCAGCGCTCATAGATGATGCCCTTGGGGTTTGAGCGGATGAAAAAGAACTTTTCGAAGTCGTCGTCAGTCTCGCCGGCGATGTTGGGGGAACGCGCAATATGCGCCTCGCCGGCGTTGCGGAATTCGAGTTCCGGACGCTCTTCCTCGCAATAGGGGCAGCGGATGAGAAGCATCAATCGACTTTCTTGGATTTGGTCGACCCATCATGTGCAGAGCCGTCATGTCTGCCACGATTGGTCACAACATTTTCTTCGGCAGGGCGGTCTTCGACGAGCAATCCTACCGCGCGCAAATTCACTTTGGCTCGATCGACATCAGCTTGCGTTCGTGGTCCAGAGAAGGTTCTTGGGGAACCGATATTCAGAAACGCGTTTTTGAGTATTTTCGGTATGGCAAACGCCCACACGCAGAAAAAAGTAGGTACGCCCACAACTACAAACATGGCCAACATGACGGGATCGACCCCGTTAGCCTCATACCCGACTATTCGAACCAAAATCTCCCTGACCACCAACAGCATGAAGAGCACCGTGACGCCCACGAGGGCCAATCCGAAAAGCATGGTGTGAGTCTTGCGCGTCATTGCGGCCTTCAGTGCGCCACCGCTGCCGCCGCCGCCTCGTCGATGAGGCGGCCGGTGCGGAAACGCTCGATCGTGAAGGGCGCGTTGATCGGGTGCGGATCGTCCCTAGCGATGGTGTGGGCAAAGACATGGCCCGAGCCCGGCGTCGCCTTGAAGCCGCCGGTACCCCAGCCGCAATTGACATAGAGGCCGGGCACCGGCGTCTTGGCCAGGATCGGCGAACGGTCGGGCGTCACGTCGACGATGCCGCCCCAGGAGCGCAGCATCTTCATGCGGGTGAAGATCGGGAACATCTCGCAGATGGCGTCCAGCGTATGCTGCAAAATGTGCAGCCCGCCGGTCTGCGAATAGGAGACATACTGGTCGGTGCCGGCGCCGATGACCAGCTCGCCCTTGTCGGACTGCGAGATATAGGCATGCACCGTGTTCGACATGACCACACAAGGCACCACCGGCTTGACCGGCTCCGACACCAGCGCCTGCAGCGGATAGCTTTCCAGCGGCATGCGCACGCCGGCCATGTTCATGATCACTGAAGAGTGGCCGGCGGCCACAACGCCGACCTTCTTGGCGCCGATGAAGCCGCGCGTCGTCTCGACGCCGCTGACCGCGCCGTTCGGCGCGCGCTTGACGCCGGTGACCTCGCAATTCTGGATGATGTGGATGCCGCGCGCCGAGGCGCCGCGCGCATAGCCCCAGGCGACCGCATCGTGCCGCGCCGTGCCGCCGCGGCGTTGCAGGGAGGCGCCCATCACCGGATAGCGCGCATCGGGCGAAATGTTGAGCGGCGGGCAAAATTCCTTGGCCTGCTCCCGCGTCAGCCATTCATTGTCGATGCCGTTCAACCGGTTGGCATGGACGTGGCGTTTCAAGACCTGGATGTCGTGGATGTTGTGGGCGAGCATCATGACGCCGCGCGGCGAATACATGACGTTGTAGTTGAGCTCCTGGCTGAGCCCGTCCCACAGCTTCAGCGCGTGGTCGTAGATGCCGGCGCTCTCGTCATAGAGATAGTTTGAGCGGATGATGGTTGTGTTGCGGCCGGTATTGCCGCCGCCGAGCCAGCCTTTTTCCAATACCGCTACGTTGGTGATGCCGTGTACGGTGGCGAGATAATAGGCGGTGGCTAGGCCGTGGCCGCCGGCGCCGACGATGACGACGTCGTACTCCTTCTTCGGCTCCGGCGAGGACCATTGTTCCTCCCAACCCTTATGGCCGCGCATGGCCTCGCGGGCGATGGCGAATACCGAGTATTTCTTCAACGTCGCAGGCCTCGCAAATGGCGGCCGGGCATCCCACTCAAGCTCCGGCGCGCGAGCTGTATCACTAGCGAAACGACGCTGCCAGCCTTGCACTGTTTGCGACGGCGCTTGCCGTTTTGCGCCGTGCCTTCAACGGCCGTTGTTCTGAGTTTCGCCTTTTGACGTTTCAGACGACGCACGCTTCAAGATTGACGGCCCGATTGCATAGGTCGGCCGCAAATAACCTTGACGGCAATCGGCGGCGATTTTACGAACTTCCGCATCGTCCGACTGCTCCGCCATGGCCACGAAGCGCTCGACGATCACATCGCGCGGCCTTATAGCCACTGCGGCTGCAAAGCGCCGTAAAAGTGCATCCGGGTGGTTGAGCAACCTCGGCAGGTCCCTGGAGCTCGGCATGAAATGCTGGCCGTAAGCGTTGACCAACGCCCCAAAAGCCGAGTCCGGACGCAACGCGGCGGCATTTTCCACCGCGAGCCGTAGCTGCCAGCGCTCCGCAATGCAGATGAACTCAACGACCTTCCATCGAACGCCGGCATGTTCGTCATCCAGCCGCAGCATCACGCGACCGAGAATGGCGCCATCGGCTGGCGTGGTGCAGCGCCCGAGCGCCTCGATGGCATCGAACCGGGTGCGCGACTCTTTACTGTCGAGCAGTTCGGCTATCTCTGCAACAACACAGTTCAGCCTGAAGCTCAGGAGCCTGGAACCTATTTCGACCGCTATGAACACCGCTGCAGCTTGTGTCCGGGCATTGCTGGAGACCAGCAACGGTCGGAGATTTTCTACCGGAAAGCCTTTGGCAAATTCCGAACGAAGAGCCCACGTCAACTCACCGTCGCCCTCGAAGCCGGGCTCCAGCAACTTGCTCATCATGTCTTGGGGGGTCATTGCAAATGGGTGGCGCGTCCACCCGCGAGTTTTGGATGACGAGCCGTAGCCTGGTGGCCAGCGGACGTCAAGAAGCACCATCGAGGGAGCGCAGGTATCGGGTGGCTCGCACCGCCCCGATTTGCGACCAAGCATCCCGATTGCCGGCAAGAGCCGGCGCGAAAAAAGGATGCAAAAAATGCTCGCACTTGCCAACAAGATCGCCATCGTCACTGGCGCCAGTTCCGGCATCGGCCGCGCCACCGCAAAGCTCTTTGCCGAGCAAGGCGCCAAGCTCGTCGTCGCAGCCCGCCGCCACGCGGAGCTCGACATCCTCGTTGATGAAATCCTCGGGGCCGGCGGGATGGCCGCAGCACTTGCCGGCGACGTCACCGAAGAGGCCTATTCGAAAGGACTTGTCGATCTGGCGCTGGAGAGGTTCGGTGGGCTCGATATCGCCTTCAACAATGCCGGAGCCGTGGGTTTGATGGGTCCGGTTCCCGACATGTTGCCGACGACATGGCATGAGACGATGGACACCAACCTGACTAGCGCCTTCCTCGGCGCCAAATACCAGATTCCAGCGATGCTGGAGCGCGGTGGCGGCTCACTGATCTTCACCTCCAGCTTCGTCGGCCGAACCGCCGGCATGCCGGGCATGGCGGCCTATGCCGCGGCCAAGGCCGGCCTCATTGGATTGACGCAGGTTCTGGCCGCTGAATTCGGACCGCGAGGGCTGCGCGTCAATGCGCTGTTGCCCGGCGGCACCGACACGCCGGGCGCGACGACGACCACGCCGGAGGCCAGGGCTTTCGTCGAAGGCATTCATGCCCTGAAGCGTATGGCGCAGCCCGAAGAGATCGCTCGGTCCGCGCTCTATCTGGCTTCGGATGCGTCGAGCTTTACCACCGGAACGGCGCTGTTTGCCGACGGCGGCGTCTCGATCACCCGGACGTGAGGGTTCGGCGGGCACAACGCATGCCCGCCGGCCGAAATGTCGCGAACCGGCTCTTGATTTTTCCGGCGATTTGACGATTCCGTCTTCTCCTCGAAGACGGGTTGGAAACATGCTGCTGATCAGGACTTATATCGCCGCGAGCGCAATCGAAGGCGTCGGCGTGTTCGCCGCCGAGCCGGTCCGGAAAGGGACGCCGATCTGGCGGCTCGATCTGGACCTCGACCGGCTGATCCCGATGGAAAAATATGAGACGGCGCCGCCGCATCTCAGGGAATTGCTCGATAGATATGCCTATCCCAGTCCGGACCGGCCGGGCTTCATAGTCTATGAGGTCGACAATGGCCGCTTCATGAACCATGCCGACAAGCCGAACACCGATTTTTCACAATATGGCGGAGCCACCGCGATCCGCGACATCGCCGCCGGCGAGGAAATAACCTGCGACTACGGCGAGTTCTTCGAGGGTTTCGAGCAGCTGCACCTGGCCACGGCGTAGCGGCGCCTATCTGACCCAAGACGAATTTTGTTCTTGCTTTGTGCCGGCAGCTATGCTAGTAATTTGCGTATAGCGCTGATTCACACCGACGACCCGCCGCCGAGGCGGGTTTTTCGTTTCAGGGTCGGCACCGCCTCTCAATCGGCTGTGGACAGAGCGCCCTGATTCTGCTATCAGCCGCCCCAATTCGTGGTGTAACGCGCCGCGGAGGCTTGTGGCTATGGCCGCTTGCCTGTTGATTTCAAACCCGAAAGACAGGATTGCCCGTGCAGGTACTCGTCCGCGACAACAATGTTGATCAGGCGCTTCGCGCGCTCAAGAAAAAGATGCAGCGCGAAGGCATCTTCCGCGAAATGAAGATGCGCGGACATTACGAGAAGCCTTCCGAGAAGCGCGCCCGCGAGAAGGCGGAAGCCGTGCGCCGCGCCCGCAAGCTGGCCCGCAAGCGCGCCCAGCGCGAAGGCCTGCTGCCGATGACGCCGCGTCCGGTCGCAGCCGGTGCTGCCGGTGCTCCGCGTCCGCCGCGGTTCTGACGCCAATTTTTCGTCCTTTTCCAAGGATATCCAAGGTGGCGCGATGCGGAATCGCCGCCACCTTTTTGTTTTGAGTTCGACCCGGTCGAGACGGCCGGTGCGGAGAGATGCCGGTTCGGAGGGGGAACGGACCTGACGGCGCAGTGAGGACAGGGCAGACATGGACGCAATCACCGTAGAGCGCAGAACCGCGTGGCGCGGCTTCGTCCTGACGGCAGCCCTGCTTTCCGGGTTGGCGCTTGCCGGCTGCCAGACGGTTCCTACCGGCGAGTTCAACAACATCGACAAGGCGCAAGGCTCGAGCGAGAACATCTCCTCGCTGTCGGCGGTGATCCAGCGCAACCCCCAGGATCCGGAAGCCTACAATGTGCGCGGTTCGGCCTATGGCCGCGGCGGCCAGTACCAGGCGGCGCTGAAGGACTTCAACACCGCCATCCAGCTCAATCCGAATTTCTACCAGGCCTATTCGAACCGCGCGCTCATCCAGCGCTTCCTTGGTGACCAGGCGAGCGCGCTCGCCGACTACAACCGCTCGATCCAGATCAATTCCAACTATGACGCCGCCTATATCGGCCGCGGCAATCTCTACCGCAGGGCCGGCCGGGTCCAGGACGCGTTCAACGATTTCCAGAAGGCGATCCAGCTCGACACGACCGACGCGCGCGCCTATCACAATCGCGGCCTGATCTATCAGAGTCAGGGCCAGCACGCCTTTGCCATCGAGGATTTCTCGACAGCCATTTCGTTGGCGCCGGACGCCTCCGAGCCCTACAACGGACGCGGCCTCTCCTACCTTGCCATGAACGACGAGGACAATGCCTTCGCCGACTTCAACATGGCGATCAAGCTCGACGGCAAGAACGCCGAGGCCTGGTCCAACCAGGCGCTGATCTACGAGCGGCGCGGCGACAAGGTCAGGGCCTCGAAATCCTACCGCGAGGCAGTGCACCTCAATCCGACCTACCAACCGGCCAAGGACGGTCTGGCCCGCACCAGCGCCGGCTGACCGGGCCGGTTTATCGGGCGTCCGTTTCCGCACTTCGACAACCCTGCGTTTACCCTTGCCTTGTTGGCGCCAAGGTTTCGGCGGAACGCTCGGCGTGCTCAGCCGTTGTTCAAAGCAGTTTCGAAAGGACCTTCCCATGATCAAGCAACTCGCCTGTGCCGCCGCTCTCGCCACGACGGTTCTTGCCGCTCCCGCCAGCGCCGGCAAGCTTCAGCTCGGCGTGCTCGACTGCACCATCGACGGCGGCACGGCCTATCTGGTCACCTCCAACAAGGGTGTTTCCTGTGTCTTTCGTCCGCATCGTGGCGGCCCTTCCGAAGTCTATACCGGGGTGATTTCCAAGCTCGGCGTCGATGTCGGCCGGACGCATCAAGGCCAGCTGGTATGGGCGGTTCTGGCGGCAACCCGCAACCACGATGAAGGCGATCTTGCCGGCGCCTACTATGGCGTGAATGCCGAGGCCAGCGTGGTCACCGGCGGCGGCGCCAATCTCCTGGTCGGCGGCCTCGGCAGCGCCTTTTCGCTGCAGCCGCTCAGCGTCCAGGCACAGACCGGCGTCAACCTGGCAGTCGCCGTCACCTCGCTGGACCTGATCCACTCGTTCAAATAGGCGGCATAGCGTGGCTCCGCGCGCGGCGGGGGCAGCGTAGGTGTGCTGATATTCAGGTGAAGCGGCCTGCGAATAGCTGCCGAAGCCGAAAGCCCATGGATTCCGGCAAGCCCACTCCGCAGAGGATGTGCTGCCCTGATGTTCAAAGTTGCAGCGCTCAGGAAGTCACGGCATCCCAGGGTCTCCGCGACGTCGCTCCGCTCCTGCTCCGCCCTAGGATCCATACCGTTACGGTGGCTGAGGAGTGCAGCAGCCCAGTTTTGCTTGCGTCTCACCCGCATGATTTTTGGATCCGCTACCAACGGCGAATAAAAACCGCTTGAACTCAACTACGGTTGAGGTTCTACAAGCCCTCCCGATACCGCGGCACGCGTCATTGGACGCGAAGAACGCTCCAACATTTTGGGCTATGGGAAATTCGGGAGGACGGGGTGACCAAGACCGGCACGAACAAGGTCGACTGGCGCGCGTTGTGGGCGAGCGGCGACCTGGCGCGCTTCTGCTTCATCAGCCTCGGCATCCTGCTGCACGCCACCAACGAGACGATGGTGGCAACGGTCATGCCGGCCATGGTCGGCGAACTCGCCGGCGTGCAGTTGGTCGGCTGGTCGCTCGCAATCTACGAGCTCGGCGCCATCGTCGCCGGTGCTGCGGCGGGACGGCTGGTGAGCTATGTCGCGCTGCGCACCAACATGATGGTCGCCGCCCTGCTCTATGCCGCCGGTGCGCTGGTCTGCGCCACCGCGCCTTCGATGCCGCTGTTCCTCGCCGGCCGTCTGATCGAAGGGCTCGGCGGCGGTGCACTGGTGTCGCTGGCCTTCGTCTCGGTCGAGCGGCTGTTTGCCCGCGCGATCTGGCCGCAGCTCTTCGGCGTCATGTCGGCGATCTGGGGCGTCGCTGCCTTCAGCGGGCCGGTGCTCGGCGCGGCCATGACCGAATTCTCGTCCTGGCGCTGGGCCTTCGGCGTCTTCACCCTCGGCGGCGCGGCCATGGCGCTGGCAAGCTTCATCGTGCTCGACACGCCGGAGGCGACAAGGCCACAGGCGGCCAGCGGCTCGGCGCCGCCCTTCCCGTTTGCGGCCCTTGGCTGCCTCGCCGTCAGCGTCGTGCTGATTGCCACCGCCGGCGTCGACATCGCCCTGCTGCGCTCGTCGCTGCTGCTCACCCTCGGCCTGATCGGCCTGATGCTGTTCATCTATATCGACGCGCTGAAGCCACGCTCGCGCCTGTTCCCGTCGCGGCTGTTCTCGTGGCGCTCGCCGGTCGGCGCGGGCATGACCATGGTCGCGGCGTTCTCGGTGGCGACCTGCTCCTTTACCGTCTACGGACCGCTGCTCCTGACCAGCCTGCACGGCATTCCGATCCTGACCACCGGCTATATCATCGCCGCCGAACCGATCGCCTGGTCGATCCTGTCGATCCTCGTCGCCAATGCGCCGCCGGAACGCGAGCGGCTGATCATCGTCGGCGGTGCGCTGATGATCGCCACAGGCGTCGCCGGTTTCGCCTATACGGTTCCGGCTGGCTCGATCCCGTTGATCCTGCTTTGTGCCCTGTTGCAAGGCGGCGGCTTCGGCATTGCCTGGCCGTTCGTCACGCGCGTCATCGTGGCATCGGCGCGGGAGGGCGAGCAGACGATCGCCTCGGCCGCCGTGCCGACCATGCAGCGCATCGGCTATGCCGTGGGTGCGGCGCTGACCGGCATCGTCGCCAACGCCAGCGGCTTTTCCGAGGGCCTGAACCGCGAGGCCGCGGCAAATGTCGCCGCCTGGCTCTTCCTCGCCTTCATACCGCTCGGCATCCTGGGGTGCCTTGCCGCGCTCAGGATTTCCGGGGCGGCGAAGCTGCCGATCTCCCCCCTCGTGGGGGAGATGCCCGGCAGGGCAGAGGGGGGCGCGACGGATCGCCAAACGTGGACTTAAGCTACCCGATACGAGCGCGCAGATTCCCGGGATCCTGTTTGTTTCGAGCGCGGCGGCAGACGATCCTTCGAAACGTCGGCGGGACAGCGCCCCCCTCTGGCCTGCCCTCTTTGCCACCACTTGGCATCTCCCCACGAGGGGGGAGATCGCTAAACCACAACCGTCTTCAGCCGCTCGGTGATCAATGCCGCAAGGCGCGCAGCTACTTCGTCCTTGCTCATCTCGGGCCATTCTTCGACACCGGATTTCGAAACGATCCGCACCTTGTTGCGATCGCCACCCATCACGCCGGGGGAACCGCGTTCATGCGAGACGTCATTGGCGACGATGAGATCGGCACCCTTTCTCGCAAGCTTGGCCTCGGCATTCCTGACCAGATCCTGTGTCTCCGCAGCGAAACCGACCACCAGCATCGGCCGCTTTTTGTGATGCCCGACACCGGCAAGGATATCAGGATTTTCCAGCATCTGCAGCGCCGGCGGCCCCTCGCCGGCCACCTTCTTGATCTTTTCCCCGGCTGAACTTTGAGTGCGCCAGTCGGCGACAGCGGCGACGAACACCGCCGCGTCGGCCGGCAGCAACTGCTCGACCGCGTCCTTCATCTCGACGGCGGTTTCGACGTGCAGCGTAGCGACGCCGGCCGGATCGGCAATGCCGACCGGGCCGGAGACGAGGCGAACGTCGGCGCCAAGCTTCGCCAGCGCCGCCGCGATCGCATGGCCCTGCTTGCCCGACGAGCGATTGGCGATATAGCGGACCGGATCGATCGGTTCATGCGTCGGCCCGGAGGTGACGATGATCTTCCTGCCCGCCAGCGGCTTTGGCCGGCTGTCGAGCAGCGCCTCGATCGCGGCGACGATCTCCAGCGGCTCGGCCATGCGGCCCTCGCCCGCTTCGTTGCTTTCGGCCATCTCGCCCTTCGCCGGGCCGACGAATCCGACGCCGTCCTTGCTCAGCGTCGCACGGTTGCGGCGGACCGCCGGATGCGACCACATTCTCGGGTTCATCGCCGGCGCCATCAGCACCGGTTTGTCGGTGGCTATGAGGACGGTCGAGGCAAGGTCGTTGGCATGGCCATTGGCGAGCTTTGCCATCAGGTCGGCGGTGGCGGGTGCCACGACCACAAGAGCGGCCTCGCGCGACAATCTGATGTGGCCGATATCGTGCTCGTCCTGCCGGTCGAAGAGTCCGGTGAAGACATGGTCGGCGGACAGTGCTCCGGCCGACAGCGCGGTGACGAATTCCTGCGCCGCGGCGGTCATCACCACGCGCACCGCAGCGCCGCGTTCGCGCAGCCGGCGGATCAGGTCGAGCGCCTTGTAGGCGGCGATGCCGCCGCCGATGATTAGCAGGATGCGCTTGCCGGAGAGGATGCCTCGCACGCTGGAGACGGCAACCATCGGCGTTGCCGGACTTTGCGAACTCGTCAGCTCGCGCAGTGTTTTCTCGATCTGGTCGATGCGGCCGACCGGACCGAGCTGACCTTCGACCGCTGCGCGGATCATCACCCGCGCCTGGTCTTCCATCGACCGGCCATTCTCCGCCGCAAGTCGGCGCAGCAGGTCCTTGACCTCGTCATCAAGGTTGCGGATCGTGATGCTGGCCATCTGATTGCACTTTGCCCGAAATCGGTGAAAGCAACGATAGCAATGCAATCACTTTGGAACAAGCGCTAGAATATACGCCAGGCAATATACACCATCGTCAGAGCGATCACCCACAGCGCCAACCGGCCGGAGCGGGTGTGGCGCGCCTCGGCCTTGCCGATCGCGTCCGCCGTCCCCTCGTCGAAGCGCAGGCCGTTTTCGGCCATCAGGTCGATCTCACGCGACAGCCGCTCGGTACGGGCTGCGAGGTCCGGCGCCTGACGGGCCAGCGCCAGCAGCGCGCTGGCGCCGTCGCGCGCGTCGGCCAGCAGGGCGCGCGGGCCGAGATTGCGGGCAATCCAGCCGCTGACCACCGGTTCCGACGTCTTCCACATGTTGAAGGCCGGGTCGAGCGTGCGGGCGACGCCCTCGACAACGACCATGGTTTTCTGCAGCAGCACTAGCTCGGATCGCGTCGCCATGTCGAACAGGTCGGTCACCTCGAACAGAAGCGTCAACAGCTTGGCCATCGAGATGGTCTCGGCCGGCTGGCCGTGGATCGGCTCGCCGATCGCCCGGATCGCCTGGGCGAACGCCGCGACATTGTGCTGGCGCGGCACGTAGCCGGCCTCGAAATGCACCTCGGCCACGCGCAGATAGTCGCGGGTGATGAAGCCGTAGAGGATTTCAGCGAGGAACCGGCGCTCCTTCCTGCCGAGCCGGCCGGCAATGCCGAGATCGACTGCAACGATGGTGCCGTCGGCCTCGACGAACAGGTTCCCCGGATGCATGTCGGCATGGAAGAACCCGTCACGCAGCGTATGGCGCAGGAACGACTGGACCAGATTGGCGGCGATCGCCTTCAGATCATGGCCGGCGGCAGCGAGGCCGGCAATATCGTTCATCTTGATGCCGTCGACCCATTCCATGGTCAGCACGTCGCGACCGGTGCGCTCCCAGTCGACCGACGGCACGCGAAAGCCGGGATCGTCCTTGGTGTTTTCGCCGAGCTCCGAAAAAGCTGCCGCCTCCAGCCTCAGGTCCATTTCGATCTTGGTGGTCTGGGCGAGTGTCTCGGTCACCTCGACCGGCCGCAGCCGGCGCGACGACGGGATGTATTTTTCCTGCAGCCGGGCGGCGAGGAAATAGCTCTCGAGATCGCGAAAGAAGCGGCGGCGCACGCCCGGCCGGATGACCTTCACCGCCACCCGGGTAACGACGCCGTCCTGCAGGGTTTCGGCGGTATGGACCTGGGCGATCGAGGCGGCGGCGACCGCCTCGCCGAAACCGACATAGAGCTCGCCGACCTTGCGTCCGAGCGAGGCTTCTACCGCGGCAACGGCCTCGGCCTTCGGAAACGTCTGCATCTTGTCCTGCAGCATGGCGAGATCAAGCGCTATATCGTTGCCGACGACGTCCGGCCGCGTCGCCAGGAACTGGCCAAGCTTGACGTAGGATGGGCCGAGCCGCACGACCGCCTTGGCCAGCCGGTCGCCGCGCTCATAGGCAAGCGCGCGGCGGCGGGTGAACAGCCGGGCCATCCGCCAGCCGAATCTCGGCAGACCGGAGAGCTCGTCGCCGGGTAACGCCGCGATGACGCCCTCGCGGACCAGCACCCAGCCGGCCCGAACGAGCCTTAAACCAGCGCCGATGCTGCTCATGGCTGGCGTTGCCTCAAAGCTTCCAGCCCGAATGGAGCGCGGCGATGCCGCCGGAGTAGTTGCGGAACGAGGCGCGGTCGAAGCCGGCGCGGGAAATCATCGCTGCGAAATTCTGCTGATTGGGAAATTTGCGGATCGATTCGACGAGATAGGAATAGGGCTCGCCGTCGCCGGTCACCGCCTTGCCGATCCTGGGGATCGCGTTGAACGACCATGCCTCATAGACCTTGTCGAGCAGCGGCATGTCGACCTCGGAGAATTCAAGGCAGAGAAAGCGTCCGCCGGGCTTCAGCACGCGATAGGCTTCGGCAAGCGCCACATCGATGCGCGGCACGTTGCGGATGCCGAAAGCAATGGTGTAGGCATCGAAAGTAGCGTCGGCAAAAGGCAGTTCCTCGGCATTGGCTTCGAGGAAATCAGTATTTGCCGACAGGCCCTTTTTCTCGGCCCGGTCGCGGCCGACGGCGAGCATCGAGCCGTTGATATCGAGAACCGTTGCCTGGGCGTGCCTGCCGCTCGCCTCAACGATGCGGAAGGCGACGTCGCCGGTGCCGCCGGCAACATCGAGAACGCTCCAGCCCGGCCGCTTCGGTGGATTGAGCCAGGCGACCATGGCGTCCTTCCACAACCGATGCAACCCGGCCGACATCAGGTCGTTCATCAGGTCGTAGCGGTTCGCCACCTTGTGGAAAACATCATTGACCAGGGACTGCTTGTCGCCTGACCCTACCCGCCTGAAACCATAGGAGGTTTCCATGCCGCCCGCAGCCGTGGTTCTTTCAACCGACATCGTTTTGATCCGCCATAAAATCGGCGGGACCATAGCCGATCGATGGTGTGGGCGCTATTGTTTAAGGCGCGGTGTTCGGCCGCGCTTCTGACGGGATAATTGAATGCCTTTGAAAGCAGAACTGCACTGCCACATCGAAGGGGCAGCGGCGCCTGAACTCGTCCTCCGCCAGGCTGAGAAATACGGCAAGGATGCCTCGCCCTACATCCAGAACGGCTCCTTCGTCTGGCACGATTTCACCTCGTTCCTCGCGGCCTACGACTTCTCCTCCGACCTGTTCCGCACCGAAGAAGACTATGCGCGGCTGGCCGATCACTACCTGACCAGCCTCGCCCGCGACGGCGCCATCTATTCCGAGGTTTTCACCTCGCCCGACCATGCCAGCAAGGCCGGGCTGTCCCCGAAGGCCTATACCGACGCGCTCGGCGAAGGCATGGCCCGCGCGAAGGCGAAGACCGGCATCGAAGGCCGCATGATCGTCACTGGCGTGCGCAATTTCGGTGTCGAATCGATCGAGCGGGCGGCGCGTTTCGCCGCCCGCAGCGGGCATCCGCTGGTCACCGGCTTCGGCGTCGCCGGCGACGAGCGGATAGGCGATCTGGAAGACTATGTCCGGGCCTTCGAAATCGCCCGCGAGGCCGGCCTCGGCATAACTGTCCATGCCGGCGAATTGATGGGCTGGGAGAGCGTCGAGGCGGCACTCGACCACATCCGCCCGTCTCGCATCGGCCATGGCGTGCGCGCCATCGAAAACCCCGATCTCGTCCGGCGCATCGCCGACGAAGGCGTCGTGCTCGAATGCTGCCCCGGCTCCAACATCGCCCTAAAAATCTTTGACAGTTTCGCCGACCATCCCTTTCCCGCACTGAAAGCGGCGAGCTGCAAAGTAACGCTCAACTCCGACGACCCGCCCTATTTCTGGACGTCACTGAAGCGTGAATACGACATCGCCGCCGAGCATTTTGCGATGGACGACAAGGCGCTCACCGCCGTCACCAGGACGGCCATCGATGCAGCCTTCGTCGACAGGAAGACGAGGGCGGCGCTGCTGGGCAGGCTCGACGTCAAGGGCAGGTGAATGGTGAATGGTTCACCCGGCGCTTCGGCCCGTCAACCGCGAGTTTTCCGCTCAACCAGGACTCGCAAACCTATTCACTATTCACTATTCACTATTCACCTGCGCAGTTGGAGAGCACCATGAAGGGCGTCACCGTCGTCGACCATCCGCTTGTCCAGCACAAGCTGACCATCATGCGCAAGAAGGAAACCTCGACGGCCGGCTTCCGGCGGCTGCTGCGCGAGATCTCGCTGCTGCTCGGCTACGAGGTCACCCGCAACCTCGAACTGACCACAACGACGATCGAGACGCCGATCGAGACGATGGAGGCGCCGACGCTGGAGGGCAAGAAGCTGGTCTTCGCCTCGGTGCTGCGCGCCGGCAACGGCTTGCTCGAGGGGCTGCTCGATCTGGTGCCGGCGGCGCGTGTCGCCCATATCGGGCTCTACCGCGACCACGAGACGCTGGAGGCGGTCGAATATTTCTTCAAGGCGCCGGGCGACCTCGCCGACCGGCTGGTGATCGTCGTCGATCCGATGCTGGCCACCGCCAATTCGGCGATCGCGGCGATCGACAAGCTGAAAGGCCGAGGCGCCACCAACATCCGCTTCCTTTGCCTTTTGGCGGCACCAGAGGGCCTCGAGCGGTTCATCCAGGCGCATCCGGACGTCCCCGTCTTCACCGCCTCCATCGACCGCCAGCTCAACGAGAAGGGCTATATCATGCCGGGCCTCGGCGATGCCGGCGACCGCATGTACGGAACCAAATAGTTTAGAGCGCCGCGTCCGATTGGACGCGCAAAGGACGCTCCAACGCTTCTAATCTGCGCCTTATCCTTTCCAGAACCGACTGCGTTCCGGAGAGGATCATGCGCCGTTTACCGATTGTTTACGCAAACGGCTGGTTTCCGCATTCGTTAAAGCGGCAATCACTATGTCGGACTAAGGATCGGCAATCACAAAGGCCGGTCCATGCTGCGCAAGCTTCTCATCCTTGGCGTGTTTGCCGGAACGTCGGCATCGCTTCCGATCGTCTATCAGTCGAATCCACAGGTGATCGAGCGCCTGTTGAAATCCGCCATCGGGGCCAAGCCGGCGGACACACAAACCGACCTGAACCTTGCCGCCGTTCCGGACAGGCCGGCAACGCCGCAGCCGCTCGGCCGCAAGGTCGTCGTCACCGCGGACGCGCGCGGGCATTTCATGTCGGCCTTCAAATTGAACGGCCGTCAGGTCGACGGCATGATCGACACCGGCGCGACGCTCGTCGCCTTGAACAGCTCGACCGCGCGCAGGATCGGCATTTCGCTGAATTCGTCGGACTTCAGCCATCAGGTCAACACCGCCAACGGCGCGATCAAGGCCGCCGTGGTGACGATCGACCGCCTGCAGATCGGCAAGATCACCGTCGAGGGCGTCCAGGCCGTCGTGCTCGACGACAAGGCGCTGCACACCAATCTGATCGGCATGAGCTTTCTTCAGCGGCTCGAAAAATACCAGGTCGAAGACGGCACGCTTCTGCTGGTTCAGTAGACGGTGATCTCGAACCGCAGCTCCGCGTCAGCGAAAAGTGGGGACCGGTTTTCGGACAAGATCGTGGTCCAAAGAAAAATAGAGCCCATCCGATACCATCGGAATGGCTCTACCCGCGCGGCAGGATCCGCCGGATGACGGTTTTCTCCGTGGCCGGTTTGGAAGCCCCGATGGTATAGGCCGAAAGCACGGCGGCCGCGGCCGCTTCGGCATCCCCGGTATTGCGGGCATGGACCAGCGCCAGCGCTTCGCCGGCCCGCACTTCAGCGCCGACCGGCAACAGCCTGGTGATGCCGACGGCGTAATCGATCCTGTCGTCGGGCCGCGTCCGCCCGCCGCCAAGCCCGACCACGGCAAGCCCGATCTCGCGGGTCGCGATGCCGGTGACAAAGCCGTTCGCGCTCGCCTTGACCGCGAATTCCGTTGCCGCTTTCGGCAAATATTTTTCCGGATTGTCGACAAAGTCGACGGGACCACCCAGTGCCGCCACCATGCGCGCGAAGATGGAAGCGGCGCGGCCGCCGGCCAGCGTCTCGGCGGCGCGGCGCAGGCCGTCCTGGTTGGACGACACCAAGCCTGCCGATTGCAGCATCTCGGCGGCCAGCGCCAGCGTCACGTCCTCCAGCCGCCGGTCGCGGAAGCGGCCGGTGAGAAAGTCGACGGCATTGCGAACCTCGACCGCGTTGCCGGCGGCGGACGCCAGCGGTTCGTTCATGCCGGTGACCAGCGCCGAGGCCTTCAGGCCGGCGCCGTTGGCGACGTCGACCAGGCTGTTGGCCAGCGCGGTTGCGTCGCGCGATTTCTCCATGAAGGCGCCGTTGCCGACCTTGACGTCGAGCACCAGCGAATTGAGGCCGGCCGCCAGCTTCTTCGACAGGATCGAGGCGGTGATCAGCGGTACCGATTCCACCGTTCCCGTCACATCGCGGATGGCGTAGAGCCTGGCATCGGCGGGTGCGAGATCGGCGGTCTGGCCGATGATGGCGCAGCCGGTTTCGAGCACCGTCTTGCGGAAGCGCGCAACATCCGGCTGGCTGATGTAGCCGGGGATGGCATCCATCTTGTCGAGCGTGCCGCCGGTGTGGCCAAGGCCCCTGCCGGAAATCATCGGCACATAGGCGCCGCAGGCAGCGACGATCGGCGCCAGCATCAAGGAGACATTGTCGCCGACCCCGCCCGTCGAATGCTTGTCGGTGACCGGGCCGGGCAGATCCGACCAGTCGAGCACATCGCCGGAATCGCGCATCGCCATTGTCAAGGCCACCGCCTCGTCGCGGCTCATGCCGTTGAAGAACACCGCCATGGCGAAGGCGCCGACCTGCGCGTCGGTGACGGTGCCGGCGGTCAGGCCCTCGATGAAGACCGCCATCTCCTCAGCCGACAGTTTTTGACCGTCGCGCTTGCGGCGGATGATTTCCTGGGGAAGCATCAGGCGTCGACCTTGTGCTCCGGAAACCCGTCCTGAAAAACACGCTGCAGAATGGTCGCCAGCCGCGCGCCGCCGACTGGCGCCATGTCCTTGGTCTCCTGGTGCGACAGCTCGGCTCCGGTCATGCCGGCGGCAAGGTTGGTGACGACCGAACAGGCGGCGACGCGCAGGCCGAGGAAGCGGGCGAGAATGACCTCCGGCACCGTCGACATGCCGACCGCGTTGGCACCCATGACACGCGCCATGCGGATCTCGGCGGGCGTCTCGAAGCATGGGCCGGAGAACCACATGTAGACGCCTTTGTGCAGCGCGGTACCGGTGGCCTTCGCCGCCTGCTCGATCGCCGCGCGTAGGCCGGCGTCGTAGGCTTCGGTCAGGCCGACGAAACGGCGGTCGCTCGGTTCGCCGATCAGCGGGTTGGAGCCCGAGAAATTGATGTGGTCGGTGATCAGCATCACCGAGCCTGGCCCCATCCCGGGATCGACCGAGCCGGCGGCGTTGGTGAGGATCAGCTTGGAGATGCCGAGACCGGCGAGCACCTCAAGTGCCGGCCGCATCGCCGCTGCGTTGCCGTGCTCGTAATAATGCGCGCGGCCGGACAGCATCAGCACCGGGGCGCCGGCAAAGAGCCCCGCCACCGCCTCGCCGGCGTGGCCGCTGACGCCGCTTCTGGGGAAGCCCGGCAAGTCGGCGTAGGAGATGCGCACCGCATCCTCGACTTTGTCGACAAGCCCGCCAAGCCCCGATCCCAGCACCAAAGCGGTGGTCGGCGCCAGCCCATCCAGCTTCTCGACGAGATGATCGAGCGCTTCCTTCATTTCAGCACATCGCCTTTGAATCCGTATGGCAGCAACTCGCCCATGGTCACGGTCTCGACCACGCCGCCATCGTCGCAGAGATAGAACTTCGTTTCCGGCCGGCAGAACTCGGCCAGCCGCTGCCGGCAGCCGCCGCAGGGCGAGCATTTTGCCACGCGTTCGGCGATCACGGCGACTTCCGTGATCTTGCCGCCGCCGCCCATGATGAAATGGCCGAGCGCGGTGGTTTCGGCGCACCAGCCCTCCGGGTAAGACGCGATCTCGACATTGGCGCCGGCAAAGACACGGCCGTCCTCGGTGCGCAGCGCCGCCCCGACCGGAAATTTCGAATAGGGCGCATAGGCCTTGGCCATGGCGGCTTTCGCCGCTTCGAACAGATCATGAGCCATGATAGATCAGCGTTCCTTGACATACGGCACGCCGCCGGCGCGCGGCGGGATTGCCTTGCCGATGAAGCCGGCAAGCAGGATGACGGTCAGCACATAGGGCAGCGCCTGCATGAACTGCACCGGCACCTTGCCGATCAGCGGCAGCGGCGTGCCTTGCAGGCGGATCGACGCCGCGTCGAGGAAGCCGAACAGCAGGCAGGCGAACATAGCGTTGACCGGCTTCCATTTGGCGAAGATCAGCGCGGCCAGCGCGATGTAGCCCTTGCCGGCGGTCATATCCTTCACGAAGCCGCCATTCTGCACCATCGACAGATAGGCACCGGCAATGCCGGTGAGCACGCCGGTGCAGATCAGTGCCCGGTAGCGCAGCCACGCGACCGAGATGCCGGCGGTATCGACCGCGGCCGGGTTCTCGCCGACGGCGCGCAGGCGGAGCCCGAAGCGGGTGCGGAACAGCACCCACCAGGTGAACGGCACGGCGAGGAAGGCGAGATAGACCAGCACGGAATGGCCGGAGATGAGCTCCGAATAGATCGGCCCGAGGATCGGCACGCCCCTGAGCGCATCCGCGCCCGGCCAGATGATCGCTTCGAAGCGTTCGCCGGCGGCCAGCGCCGGCGTGCGCCCGCCTTGCTGGAACCAGGCCTGGCCGAGCATGATCGTCGACCCGGCGGCAATGAAATTGATCGCCACGCCGGAGACGATCTGGTTGCCGCGATGGGTGATCGAGGCAAAGCCATGGATCAGCGCGAAAGCGACCGAGATGAGGATGGCCATGCCGAGGCCGAGATAAGCGGAGTGGAAGACCGAGGCGGCGGCGGCGCCGGCAAAGGCGCCGACAAGCATCTTGCCCTCGAGCCCGATGTCGAAGACGCCGGCCCGCTCCGAATAGAGGCCGGCGAGGCAGGCGAGCAGCAAGGGAACCGACAGGCGGATGGTCGAGTCCAGGACCTGTACGATGGCGTTGAAGAAATCCATCTCAGGCACCCTTCCCCTTGACCGCTTCCATGCCGACCGATCTCGGGCTGAGCGAGGCGAACAGCGCCTGGACATAGGGCCGGAACATATGCTCGAGCGCACCGGCGAACAGGATGACTAGGCCCTGGATGATGACGATCATGTCGCGGCTGATCGCCGGCATCTCGAAGGCGAGCTCGGCGCCGCCCTGATAGAGCATGCCGAACAGAATTGCCGCGAGCACGATGCCGACCGGGTGCAGGCGTCCCATCAGGGCCACCGCGATGCCGACGAAACCGGCGCCCGAAACGAATTCCAGCGCGACGTTGTGCTGGTCGCCCATTGTCGGGTTGAGCGCCATCATGCCGGCCAGTGCGCCCGAGATCATCATCGCAATGATGATGATGCGTATCTCCGAAATGCCGGCATAGCGCGCCGCTTTTGGGCTGTGGCCATAGGTGCGCATCTCGTAGCCTAGCTTCGTGCGCCAGATCAGCACCCACACCAGAAAGGCCATGGCCAGCGCCAGCAGGGAGCTGACGTTGAACGGCGCCGAACGAATTTTCGCGCCGAACAATTCGATGATCCAGTTGAGCTTCGGCAATTGTGCGCCTTCGAGGAAGGTGCGCGTCTGCGGCGCCATCGAGCCGGGCGGCTTCAGCATGCCCACCAGCGCATAGACCATCACGCTGGCGGCGATGAAATTGAACATGATGGTGGTGATGACGATGTGCGAGCCGCGCTTGGCCTGCAGATAGGCCGGGATCAGCGCCCACAGCGCGCCCATCGTCGCGGCCGCGACAATGGCAATCGGGAAGGTCAGCCACCACGGCAGCACGCTGTCGAAGGCCAGGCAAACGATGCCGATGCCGAGACCGGCGATATAGCCCTGGCCCTCGCCACCGATGTTGAACAGGCCGCAATGCGCCGCAACCGCCACCGAAAGCCCGCTGAAGATGAAGGTGGTGGCATAGAAAAGCGTGAACGCGATGCCTTGGCCACGGCCGAAGGCACCCTCGACCAGGATGACGGCTGCACGCAGCGGGTTCTCGCCGACCAATATGACGACGAAGCCGGCGACGACGAAGGCGACGAACAGATTGATCAGCGGGATCAGCACATAGTCGGCCCAGGCCGGCAGCTTGGCGTAGGGAGTGCTCACTCGGCGGCCTCCCGGTGCTCGACGCCGGCCATCAGCAGGCCAAGCTCGCCCTCGGTCGCCTCGGGGCCGCGCTCGCCGACGATGCGGCCGGCGAACATCACCAGGATGCGGTCGGAAAGCGAGCGGATCTCATCGAGCTCGACCGAAACCACCAGCACCGCCTTGCCCTGGTCGCGCATGGCGATGAGGCGCTTATGGATGAATTCGATTGCGCCGACATCGACGCCGCGCGTCGGCTGACCGACGATCAGCACGCCCGGATCTTGTTCCATTTCGCGCGCGAGCACGATCTTCTGCTGATTGCCGCCGGAGAAATTGGCGGTCTTGAGACGGCAGTCGGCCGGGCGGATGTCGTACTTGACGATCTTGTCCCTGGCATCGTTACGGATCGCGTCGATGTTGAGGAATGGCCCCTTCAGATAGCGCTCGTCGTCCTGGTAGCCGAGGATTGAATTCTCGTTCTCCTCGAAGGCCAGCACCAGCCCAACATGATGGCGGTCCTCCGGCACATGGGCAAGGCCGCGCTCGCGCAGCTCGCCGGGATCGGCGGCCCCGGTAAGGTCGATCGGCTTGCCGTCCAACGTGACCGAGCCCGACACGGCGCGCCTGATGCCGGAAATCGCTTCGAGCAGTTCGGATTGCCCGTTGCCGGCGACGCCGGCAATGCCGACGATCTCGCCGGCATGGACGTCGAAGGAGACGTCGTCGACCATGGTGACGCCGCGGGAATCCTTGACCGTCAGGTTCTTGACCGCGAGCTTGACGCCGCCGGCCTTCGCCTCACCCTTTTCGACGCGCAGCAGCACGCGCCGCCCGACCATCAGCTCGGCCAGCTCCTCGACCGTGGTCCTCCTGGTTTCGCGCGTCGCAACCATGGTGCCCTGGCGCATCACCGAGACCGTGTCGGTGATCGCCATGATCTCGCGCAGCTTATGGGTGATCAGCACTATCGTCTTGCCCTGCTCCTTCAGCTGCCTGAGGATGCGGAACAGATGGTCGGCCTCGGCCGGCGTGAGCACGCCCGTCGGCTCGTCGAGGATCAGGATCTCGGCGCCGCGATAGAGCGCCTTGAGGATTTCGACGCGCTGCTGCAGGCCGACCGGCAGTTCCTCGATGATCGCGTCCGGATCGACCTCGAGCCCGTATTCGCGCTCGAGCCGCTCCAGCTCGGAACGCGCCTTGGCGATGCTCTTCTTCAGCAGCGCATCGCTTTCGGCGCCGAGAATGACGTTTTCCAGCACCGAGAAATTATCGACCAGCATAAAGTGCTGATGCACCATGCCGATACCGAGCGCGATCGCATCATTGGGCGTCTTGATCGACGCCGGCTGGCCGCCGACACGGATTTCGCCGGCGTCGGCCTGGTAGAAACCATAGAGGATCGACATCAGCGTCGACTTGCCGGCGCCGTTTTCGCCGACGATGCCGTGGATGGTGCCGCGCACAATTTCCAGATTGATGTCGCGGTTGGCGCGCACGGCGCCAAAGCTCTTGTCGATGCCGATCAGCTCGATTGCGGCTTGCGCCATGCAGCCTGTTCCCACTGTTATTTTTTTACCGCTTGGTCAAACGCCTAGCATGACGCCCCGTCTGTGCCAATTGGCCGGAGCAGGGTTCACTCTCGACAAATCCCGCCATGCTTGTCAATTTCCAACGTGGCCGCAGCCTGCACAATCGCCTGATCGAGGATTTCAAATGACCATGCCCACCGACCGGCTGACGACGCTGGAAATCCGCGCCGCCGAGCAGGAGAAGACCATCGAGGAACTGTCCGGCCAGATCGCCGAACAGTGGAAGGTGATCGAGCGCATGCAGCGCAAGCTCGACGCGTTGGCCGAGCGCTTCCTGGCGCTGGAAGAACAAGCGTAAGCGTCACGAGCACCGCACGACTGTCCTTGCTTGACAGAGGCAGGATTCAGATGCGGGCCGCTTTGACCCGCTTGGGCATGAAGTACGAGCGGATGGCGA